>JALSLK010000123.1 GCA_026988355.1 Flavobacteriaceae bacterium | reverse complement strand
ATAGTAGACAGAGTTGGAGGAGGAGATAGCTTTATGGGAGGATTAATATATGGGTTAATAAAAAATAAAAATAACGATCAAAAAGCATTAGATTTTGCAGTAGCAGCATCCTGTTTAAAACATACAATAAAAGGAGATGCAAATTTAGTGACTATAGAAGAGGTAGAAAAACTAATGAATGGAGATAGCTCAGGAAGAGTCTCTCGTTAAAATAATCTTACAGAAAATTTAGCAAAACCTTCGCAAAATTTACGGTTAATAAAATAAAAAATGGCAAGATATACAAGAATACAAGTAGCAACAGTAATGGAACAAACAGGACTAATACCATTATTTTATACCGATAATATAGCGCAAGGAAAAAAAGTACTAAAAGCATGTTACGATGGAGGAGCAAGACTTTTAGAATTTACCAATCGAGGCGATTTTGCACACGAAGTCTTTGCAGAATTAAATAAATACGCATTACAGGAATTAGATGGAATGATATTAGGCATAGGATCCGTAACAGATGCAGGAGTAGCATCCTTGTATATGCAACTAGGAGCAAATTTTGTAGTAACACCAGTATTAAGAGAAGATATAGCATTAGTATGTAACCGAAAAAAAATATTGTGGAGTGCAGGATGTGGTTCCCTAACCGAAATAGCAAGAGCAGAAGAATTAGGAGCAGAAATCGTAAAATTATTTCCAGGAGGAATATACGGACCAGCATTTGTAAAAGCCATAAAAGGACCATGTCCATGGACAAGTATTATGCCAACAGGAGGAGTATCACCAACCAAAGAAAATTTACAATCTTGGTTTAACGCAGGAGTAACATGTGTAGGAATGGGATCCAAATTAATAACCAAAGAAATTGTAAAAAGTAGTAATTTTAAACAATTAAAAGAAAAAGTAAAACAAACATTACAAATAATAAAAGAAGTAAGAAGATAAAATAAATAATACCATGGGTAAAAAATATAAAGTACGATATGCTTCCAGTCCAAAAGAAGTAAAAAAAATGAATACCAAACAATTAAGAAAAGAATTCTTAATCAAAAAAGTAATGCATAAAGATGAGATAAAATGGACCTATTCGCATTACGATAGATACGCAACAGGAGGTGTAATACCAGTAAATAAAGCAGTAAAACTAGAAACCATAGAACCATTAAAAGCCGACTATTTTTTAGAGAGAAGAGAGCTAGGAATAATAAACGTAGGACAAACAGGAACCGTAAAAGTAGATGGAAAAGAATATACTTTAGAATACAAAGAAGCACTATATGTAGGAAGAGGAAGTAAAGAAGTGGTATTTACCAGTAAATCCGAAAAAAAGCCAGCACACTTTTACTTAAATTCAACACCAGCACATAAAGTATATCCAACCCAAAAAGTAAGTCAAGCAGAAGCAGAAATAGTAGAATTAGGAACATTAGAAACTGCAAATGCAAGAACCATTCGTAAACTAATCGTAAATAGTATCGTAAAAACATGCCAATTGCAAATGGGAATGACCGAACTAAAAACAGGATCTGTTTGGAATACCATGCCAGCACACAGTCACGATAGAAGAATGGAAGTATATTTCTATTTCGAAGTGCCAAAAGAACAAGCAGTATCCCATTTTATGGGGCAACCAAAAGAAACCAGACATATATGGATGCAAAACGAACAAGCAGTAATCTCGCCACCATGGTCAATTCATGCAGGATCAGGAACAAGTAACTACGTATTTATTTGGGGAATGGCAGGAGAAAATTTAGACTATGGCGATATGGATCATTGCAAAATAACAGAGTTGAGATAGATTATTAGAAAAGAGAGAATAGAAATTAGAAAATAAATACTTTAAAACAGTTACATATTCTTAGTGTTCCTAGCGGTTAGAAAAAAACTTGAATTCTCATAGCATAATAAAAATAAAAAACATGAACAAATTATTTAATTTAGAAGGAAAGATAGCCTTGATAACAGGAGGAACACACGGATTAGGAATGGCAATGGCAAAAGGATTGGGAGAAGCAGGAGCAACCTTAATCATAAACGGAAATTCCTCCCAAGAAAAGCTAGATAAAGCAGTAGCACAATACAAAACTTGGAAAATAAAAGCCTTCGGATACAAATTTAATGTAACCGAAGAACAAGAAGTAATACAAGCCATTGCTAAAATAGAACAAGAAGTAGGACAAATTGACATTTTAGTAAACAATGCAGGAATCATAAAACGAACACCATTAGAAGAAATGGAAGTAGCCGATTTTGAACAAGTACTAAAAGTCGATTTGGTAAGTCCGTTTATTATGGCAAAACACGTTATCAAAGGAATGATGACACGTAAAAGAGGAAAAATAATAAACATCTGTTCCATGATGAGCGAATTAGGACGAAATACCGTAGGAGCTTATGCAGCAGCAAAAGGAGGACTTAAAATGCTAACCAGAAATATGGCAACCGAATGGGCAAAATACAACGTACAAATAAACGGAATAGGACCAGGATATTTTGCAACAACACAGACAGCACCAATACGAGTAGAAGGACACCCATTTAACGACTTTATTGTAGGACGAACACCAGCAGGACGATGGGGAAATCCAGAAGATTTAGCAGGAACAGCCGTATTTTTAGCATCCGAAGCAAGTAAATTTATTAATGGACAAATTATTTATGTAGACGGTGGAATACTTGCAACTATTGGAAAACCAGCAAATGAAGATTGATTTTTTGGCTTATTTTGATGTGGAGTTGGTATAATACCAATTCAATTTTAAAATGCGCTAAATAGATTTAAAATATTTTTATGTTTTACAATCTTGAAATTTCAAGCATAGCATAGCTATGGTTTAAATTTAAAGTGCAGTAAAACCGTGAAAAGATAAATAATTTATAGCGTATTTTGATGTTGAGTTGGTATAACTCTCAAAATAGGGAATTACGTAAAAAAATAACAATTAAACACAAATAAAAATGAAACCATTAACAAAAATCATTTTTCTTATAGGAATAGTATTAGTAGTATTATCCTGCACCGAAAAAACAACAACAATTTCTATTAAAAACAATCTAGACTTACCAAGAACATTTGAAACTGTAACACTAACCAAATCCGAATTAAAATTAAAAGAAACCGATAAATTAGAAGATTATGTTGTAGTTGATATTTACCAAAAACCACAAATAGTACAATATGTAGATGCAAACAAAGATGGAAAGGCAGAAGTATTATTATTCCAACCAAAAGTAAAAGCAAACGATCAATCCAAATATACCTTAGCAAAACGAAAAGAAAAACAAAAGGAAGAAGTTGTATGTTACTCACGATTTGTACCAGAGCGAACCGATGATTATGCATGGGAAAACGATAAAGTAGCCTTTAGAGTATACGGACCAACAGCACAGAAAATGAAAGAAGATAGTATAGAAGGAGGAACACTTTCTAGCGGAATTGATTGTTGGCTAAAGCGAGTAGAGTATCCAATAATTAACAAATGGTATAAAAAATATACAGAGAAAACAGGAACATATCACAAAGATACAGGAGAAGGCTTAGATAATTATCATGTAGGAACAAGCAGAGGTTGTGGCGGAATTGCAGTAAAAGGAGATACTACGTACTACATATCAAAAAATTATATAAAATACAAAAGGCTAATGATAGGACCAATACGAACAAAATTTTCATTAGAATATGCAAATTGGAAAGCAAATGGAAAATTCGTTACAGAAACAAGAGTTCTTACTTTAGATAAAGGAAATAATCTAACCAAACATAGCGTTTCTTTACATGGAACAGACAAAATATCCATAGGATTAACACTACACAAAAAAGAAGGAACGATAACAAAAAATAAACAGCAAGGATGGATGAGTTATTGGGAAAAATTAGAAGATTCGGAATTAGGGACAGGAATAGTAGTAACAAATCCAATAGATATTACAGGATTTGATATTTATGTATCAGATATAGAAGATGTGAAAAATCAATATTTAGAATCAGAATTAGACGCAAATGAAATCAATTATTACAGTGGTTTTGGATGGAAGAAAAGTAAGCAATTCCAAAATAGTAAAGAATGGAATCTCTATTTAGCGAATTTTTCAAAACGTTTAAAATCGCCATTAGAAGTAATAATAAAATAATATATATGGAAAATAACTTAAAAAAATATTGGAAAACCAACTTAAAGTATTTAACCATTTTATTAACGATATGGTTTGTAGTTTCTTATGGATGCGGAATTCTTTTTGTAGAAGAACTCAATAAAATAAGAATAGGAGGTTTTAAATTGGGGTTTTGGTTTGCACAGCAAGGCGCAATATATGTTTTTGTAATATTAATATTCGTATACATAAAACTAATGAACAACTTAGACAAAAAATATAAATTAAACGACTAGATATGACATTACAACTTTGGACTTGGATATTAGTCGGAATAACATTTGCACTTTATATAGGAATCGCAATATGGTCAAGAGCAAATTCGACAAAAGAATTTTACGTAGCAGGAGGAGGAATTTCTCCTTTAGCAAACGGATTAGCAACAGCAGCAGATTGGATGTCAGCCGCATCCTTTATATCGATGGCAGGATTAATTTCCTTTAATGGATATGATGGTTCGGTATATTTAATGGGTTGGACAGGAGGATACGTGCTACTAGCTTTACTCTTAGCGCCATATTTACGAAAGTTTGGGAAATTTACAGTGCCAGATTTTATAGGCGATAGATATTATTCAAATATAGCACGTTTTGTAGCAGTATTATGTGCATTAATAGTATCGTTTACTTATGTAGCAGGACAAATGCGAGGAGTAGGATTGGTGTTTTCTAGATTTTTGGAAGTAAATATAAATACAGGCGTAATTATAGGAATGATAATCGTATTATTTTATGCAGTTCTTGGCGGAATGAAAGGAATTACCTATACGCAAGTGGCACAATATTGTGTATTGATATTTGCATTTATGGTACCAGCAATATTTATATCCATACAAATGACAGGAAATCCAATACCACAATTAGGTTTTGGAGGAGCAGATATAAAAGGTGTCTATTTATTAGATAAATTAGATGGATTACATCGAGAATTAGGATTTCATGAATATACATCAGGAAGTAAATCGACCATAGATGTATTTTTTATAACAGCAGCATTAATGGCAGGAACAGCAGGATTACCACACGTTATTGTTCGATTTTTTACGGTAAAAAAAGTAAGTGATGCACGAAAATCCGCAGGATGGGCATTACTATTTATAGCAATACTATATACAACAGCACCAGCAATAGCATTATTTTCAAGAACCAATTTAATAGAAACAGTAAGTAATAAAGAATACGAAACATTACCAGAATGGTTTTCGAATTGGGAAAAAACAGGATTGATAAAATTTGACGATAAAAATGGCGATGGAAAAGTACAATATGTAGCAGATGCCAAGTTAAATGAACTAACAGT
>JALSLK010000122.1 GCA_026988355.1 Flavobacteriaceae bacterium | reverse complement strand
ACCAATTCAATTTTGAAATGCGCTAAATAGATTTAAAATATTTTTATGTTTTACAATCTTGAAATTTCAAGCATAGCATAGCTATGGTTTAAATTTAAAGTGCAGTAAAACGTGAAATGATAAATAATTTATAGCGTATTTTGATGTTGAGTTGGTATAAGTATTATGCTAATTGGTACAGCAACCGCAAATAGCCTGTATTCTATGATTCATACCAAGTTTAGATTATTTTTTTATAGTCGAAGATCAATTTTAGGTCGAACCTTTAGATTGGCATCGTTATATTTTTATAGAGAACTGAGGTTTATAAAATAAAAGAATTATTTAAAAGAGAAAAGTAAAACCCAAAATAACTCACTAAACTATCGTATAAAATTTTTAAATCTAGCATAATTATAAAAATATCGTACTCCTAACAGAATTAAAATTGGAATCATAGCTGTATTATAAACCTGAATCTTAAAAATCCAAATTAAAAGCATTAAGCATAATAAAACTAGCAATAACAAATAATAGTTTTTTAAAAATTTCGCCTTGTTTTTTAGAATGTAAAAGGCAACGATAAGATTTGGTAAAAATGCCCAAAATAAATTCAAATTTCCTTTTGTTGCTTTATGATCGGTTGCAAACCATAATAAAAATACCAATAAACCTATTAGACCCGTTACTATAAATAAAGTAAAGTCCAGCCATTTTGTCTGTTTTTCTCTTTTGTAATCTCGATACGTAATTAATAGCACTATTAACAAAAGAATACTAAACAATAGCATTGGCGTAAAAAATGACTTTTTTACATTACTTTTTTTAGAGGCATATAAAACTCTAGTTTCTTTTATTAATGGAACTATCTTACCTTTTACGGTAACTTCTGCATTTTTTAAATTGCTAAAGGCATAACTCGGTAAAAATGTATACTGTTTAGCGGTTGCTTTTTTGTCTATTACAGAGCCCAAAGCAATATCAATTCCGAATTTCCCCCAAGGATGATTCTCTAATTTTTGATAAATTAAATCTCTAAAAGTATACTCTTTTTTTAATACCTCATCGTTATAGTTTATACTATTACCTAAAACTTCGGTAGTAACATCTCGCATCTTTGTTGCACAATTATCAAAAAAGAAATCGTATAAATATTTTCGATTTTCTGGTTTGGCATTATGCTCTAAAAATTTAAAATAATCTCGTTTTTGTTCTAAAGTAAGTTGTAAAAATTGTTCTTTTACCTCTCTATCTTCTTTTGCATAACCTTTTAAAAAATAATGAAACGGATATGCAGACAAATCGTACAACAACTTTCCTCGCATAAATTTGATATAAAAATTTGATGTTTTATAATCATACATGCCAAAATTATATACGCGATCTAAATTTATTTGTTGGTCTTTAATCCGTATAGCACTATGTCCCCAAGTATCTAATAACAATTCTCCTGGAGCAACGGTAATAATACTTATCTCTGCATTAGGAGACAATTCTACTTCTTGTGTAAAACTAATATTTACAATAAAGAAAACGACGAAAGTTAAAATACTTTTTTTCAATATAGTTAAGGTATTAAGATGTTACAAATATACGTAAAGAAAAAAGTGAAATTTCACAAATAGCTCTTAAATTTAGTATTTATCTAAAAGCTCCAAAATCTATTTTTACAGAAAACACATTAGAATATAAAGTGCCACTTGCTCCTCCAATATTAGACAATGCATAATCTACTTGAATACCATTATACTTAAATCCCACACCAAAATTTGGCTCTATTGAAAATGATTTGTCTCCATTAAATTCTGTATGATTTTGAAAATTATTAACTCCTCCTCGCAAATAAATCATATCAATATATGCCAATTGAAATCCAATTGCTGGGTCAATACTTACAAATGAAGTTGCTAGTAAATCGTTTGTTTTTAAAAAACGCATGTTTAAATCAATCTCCGTAGTTAACTTGTAATCGTGTCCAAATTCGAACAATCGAGAAACACCAAACTGTGCCTTTGGTTTGGTCAATTCTAGAGTTTCTGGTTCTTCTTGATTCTGATTAGGTATTGCATTACGAATACTTGCAAAAGCATCACTATCAATATTCCATGCATTAAATGTCGTAGTAATATCACGTAACATAAGGCCAATTTTGTAATTTTTTATTTGGTATTGTAAACCTAAATCCAAACCAAAACCCCAAGAACTTGCAAAACTACCTATTCTACGATGTATTATTTTGGCATTCATACCAAAGTCAAAGTTTTTTAACAAATGGTGTTTTGCATATCCAATATGTAAAGCCATATCGGATGCATTAAACAAACTTATTCTATCAAAATTTATATTTCCTTGACTATCTATTAACTGTGTTGTGTTTAAAATGTCATCAACCGAAAATCGAATGAATGAAAAAGCAATTGTACTCTCATTATCTATTGGTTTTGCATAGGCAACATAATCGTATTTTGCAATTCCTTTAAAATATTCTGCATGCATTAATGCCACTTGATTATCTTCTACATTTACCAATCCTGCTGGATTCCAATAAATGGAATTTACATCGTTACTCGTAGCTACGATAGCTTTTCCCATTCCAAAAGAGGCTGCATCTACTCCAATATTTAAAAATTCATTGGAATAATTTCGTACAACTTGCGCTTGTGTAAGTTGCATTAAAAAAATAAATAACAAGGGTATTTTTTTCAAAGGTTTGTTCTTTTTTACAAATATCGATTATTCTAATCAGATAACCTTTATTTCGCTTAGATATTGTTTAAACGCTTAATTTTAACTATTTTTCTTTATAAAATCTACAATTTGATATTCAAGCCATCTTTGCTTTTTCATTTTAAAGTTTCTTACAAAACCAATATGTCCTCCATATTCTGTTTGTAAAAATGTAAAATATTGGTGTTTTTTTGCTTCTTCAATTGGCATACACGATGTTGTCAAAAACGGATCGTCCTTAGATGTTATTAATAAAGTTGCATGTTTTATATTTTTTATAAACTGTTTACAACTGGATTGTTTCCAATAATCTTCTGCATCTTTAAAACCGTGTATTGGTGCGGTTACTAAATTGTCAAAATCAAAAAAATTTTTTGCTGCTAACATTTTCTTTTTATTGATATTTGCATTTGGAAATCGCATTATTTTCTCGATTGTTTTCTCTTTTAAAGTCTTTAAAAAACCTTTCATATATAAGGTATTGTCCCATTTTGCAATGGCAATTGTAGACCCTTTTAAATCGCAAGGTACAGATACTCCTACTGCGGATTTTATTAGACTTGGCATTTTATCTGCAAATTCTCCCATAAATTTTATGGCTAAATTTCCGCCTAAACTATAACCAACAACATGCAATTGTTTGTAGTCTTTTTTTAATTTTATATATTGGATTATTGCAAGTAAATCTTCGGTTTTACCACTGTGGTACGAACTTAATAAATTATTTGGTTCTCCACTACAACCTCTCATATTAAATGCATAGACATCGTAATTATTTTTATTTAATAATTCCGTAATTGTATGTATGTAATTAGATTCTGAGCTTCCTTCTAAACCATGAATCACAATTACTACCTTATCGGAATTTACTTTAGACACATCTAAATCTATAAAATCTGCATCGTCTGTTAACATTCTTTCTCTTATAAAATTTACTTTTATTTTAGAAAAAAAATAACGATATAAAGTATTTACATGCTTATTTCGTAAAAATATATTTGGTTTAAAAGTCGTATCTTGTATGTACACAGTTTAATATTTAATATTCTATCGTTTAACTCGCGCAATGTACGCAAAAACGGCTATGTGGCATTAATAAAATTCTTCCTAACGGAATTTCTTTATCACATTTTGCACAAATTCCAAAATCCGTATCGTTTACATTTTGTAATGCTATTTTTAATCCTTTTAATTTATTTTTGGCTTTACGCAATGCATTTTCATTAATGGTTTTGTTATTAATTGCATCCATTCTACTAATTCTACCAATAGCACAATCTGGCGCTATTGGTTTGGTTAGTTCACTTAGATCTTTTACCCTACTCTTTATTTTTGTGATTTCTAAATTTATTTTTTTTATTATTTCTTCTTTTTTTTTCATTTATTATTTCTTAAATACCAAATACTACTTTTGAATTTTCTGTGGTTCTATTTGCTATTTCTTCTTCCGATATGCCATAAATTTCTGCTAATTTCTTAACTACATTTACAATATAACTACTCTCGTTTCTTTTACCTCTATATGGCGTTGGTGCTAGATATGGTGCATCGGTTTCTAGAACAATATTTTCTAACGGAATTTCATTTAAAAACGTATCTATTTTTCCATTTTTAAACGTTACTACACCTCCAATTCCTAGTTTCATATTATACGATATTGCTTTTTTTGCTTGTTCTAGTGTTCCTGTAAAGCAGTGAAAAATTCCGTGTAATTTATCTTCTTTACAGTTTTCCAATACCTCAAAAACTTCATCAAATGCATCTCTACAATGGATTACTATTGGCATATTTTTCTCTTTTGCCCATTCAATTTGCTGCTTAAAAGCTCGTTGTTGTTGTTTTAAAAATTTTTTATCCCAATACAAATCAATTCCAATTTCTCCAACTGCATAGAAATTACGTTTATCTAGCCATTCTTTTACATGTTTTAACTCTTCTAAATAATTTTCTTTTACATGTGTTGGATGTAAACCCATCATTAAAAACATTTTTTCTGGAAATTGCCTTTCTAAATCGAGCATCACTTCCGTAGTTTCGGAATCGATTGCTGGTATAAAAAAACGTGCTACGCCATTATCTATTGCTCGTTGTATCATTTCTGCCCTATCCACATCAAACTGGCTGGCATATAAATGCGTATGTGTATCTGTAATTATCATTTTGCAAAAGTAGGATTTAATTTTTAATTTTCTTTTCCTCTTTTTGAGTTTGCTATCTCATATTTTATATCGAACGGAGGTTTCTAGCTTCTCGTGAGTTCTAATTATACGTTATCCCAAAATTTATATGTAACTTTGTCATCATGCAAAAAAACATTAACATACAAAATAAAAAAGCACGATTCGAATATGAATTTCTAGATAAATATACAGCTGGAATTCAGTTAACTGGAACCGAAATTAAATCCATTCGTGAAAGTAAAGCTCGTATTACAGAGAGTTTTTGCGAGTTTAACGATCGTGGCGAATTGTTTGTTATTAATATGTTTATTGAAGAATATTTGTATGGCAATGCATACAACCACAAACCTAAAAGTTCGAGACGTTTACTTTTGAATAAAAGAGAACTTCAAAAATTAGAAAAAGCAGTAAAGAATGTCGGTTTAACGATTATTCCATTACGCTTATTTTTAACCGAAAAAGGTTGGGCTAAATTAGATATTGCGCTCTGTAAAGGTAAAAAACTACACGATAAACGCGAAGTAATGAAAGATCGTGATAACAAACGTGATTTGGCTCGTATTAAGAAAAATTTTAATTAGA
>JALSLK010000121.1 GCA_026988355.1 Flavobacteriaceae bacterium | reverse complement strand
GATAAAATTGAAAAATATGGAAGTACACAACTAAAAGTTATTACTAATCCAATCGCACCAATAGCTATAATAATTAGTAAGGCAAAACTTACTGATTTTAAAAAATGGGTTGGTAAAAATTAAAATTGTTTATATTTTTATTTTTACTTTTTAAAAGTTAAGATAAATTCATCAATTTCGAATGAAATCCAAATAAAAGGCAATATTTTCGCCTAAATTTTTGCATTAAACTGAGTTTACTACTGTAATTTTTGCATTTTTGTAAATAAATAGCCGTTATCTTTTGCTATATTATGACAACTAATACAACTTGTAGTTCCTTTACTCCAAGCTTGGTAATTTTCTTCTTTTTTAACAAATCTAGCATAACCCCAATTTCCTGGATTTTTAGAAAAACGCTTATTGTCTTTTATCATATATTCTATACGTTGTACTTTGTTAGCTTCTAAAGCAGGATTAAAATTGGACATATTTTTAACCGTCCAACCAATTTTAACAATTTTACTTCCGTTAGGAAAAGGAGTTCCTTCGTTATAGGCTTTAAATGCTTTATTATTTGCTAAAATGTATCGCAATTCCTTTTTATCTGTTCTAAAATGAGTACCAACAATTTTATAGTTTTTATACTCTTCTATTTCTTTAAATTTTAGATGATTAGTTGGCATTTCTAAATCTGGAACTGAAGCTATTAGTTTATATTCTTCTTCTTTTTTACACGATATAAATATTACAATTAGTAGTATATAAATTATTTTTATTTTATGCATATTTTATGTTTTTTAAAACGCTATAAATAGTAAATTTTATTATTCTTTTTGTTTGGTAAAAATTAGATTTAAAAAGTTTACGGCAAACCGTAGTTTGTCGTAAACTTTAATTTTTAAAATATGTTTTTAAGGTGCTACTGTAGTAGTTGTATTGGCAATTGGCCAAACTCCAGCTGCAGGAAAACTAATTCCTTTATTATCTTCGCGATTAGAATCTTGTCCAAAGTAATACAAAGGCCAACCTTTGTAAGTTAATTGTGTTTTTCCAAAAACATTTATAGTTCCAAAATCTGCTGTATTTAAATTACTAGGCACTTTATTTGGTGCTATTTCTGCAATTGGCCAGATTGCGTTATTTCCGAAATCTGCTGCTGTAAACGTATTTAAGTTGTTTGAATCATGACTAAAAATGTATAGTGTTTTACCATAAGCATCTACGATATAACCTGTTTCTCCATTACCAACCGTATAATCGCTTAAATAATCATTTCCGTCATGACCGTGTAATTGTCCAAAAACAAACATAACTGCATAGTCTGGTTTTGCAATATACCAATCGCCATTTACACCATCTCCAAAAGTATCTCCAGAATTATTATCTGTTACGTAATAATATAAAGGCCATCCTTTGTATGTAGTTTGCTTTTGACCATCTGCACGTGTAATTGTATTGAAATCTGTAGCATCTAATCCATCATCAAAAGTTAAATTATTTTCATAAAAAATTGGCCAATTATTTAAACATCCATTTGTACAAGCAGAAGTTCCATCGACATCGTCTGAGAAAAAATACAATGATTTCCCTTGTGCATCTGTCAAAATTTTTCCAAAAGTAGTATTATTAGCTAATTGTACTTTTTTTGCTATTGGTTGTGGAGTAGTTTCTTCATCCTCATCTTTACAACTTTGTAAACTAAATAAGGTTACTATAAATAACATACTAAATAATAGATTTTTCGTTTTTTTCATTATGTTTCATTTTAAGTGTTAATAAAATATTTATGATGCAAATGACAACATATTAGTTTATTACAAGAATACAATTTTACTTAATGTACTAATTTTAATACTGAAACAGACATTATTTTAACCGAACAAAATTTTAATTTTAATTTTAGTAGTCTATTTTAAATAAAAATTAAGATTAAGTTAAAATAACTTTTTGTAACTTGCGCCCATCTTAACAATGATTATTAAGAAATAATTACGCTTCTAATTAAAAAGTAATAATCATTATATTAAAAATAAATTCGTAAAAATTAACGAATAAAATCAATAACAATTAAATAAATAAATGTCAAGAAGAAAAAAGAAAAAAGGGGTTTCAAAATCTAAATATTTTGGAAACAATAAAAAGAAAACGAAGAACGAAATAAAACATTTAGCAAGAAAAATTGCAAAAGTACTTAGCCAAAATGCAAAACAAAGTTTAAATTATAAACAAATAGCTTCGCAGTTAGAAATAACCGACGCTGATGGTAGAAACCAAATAACAAAAAAATTAGCGGAACTATTATTAGATAAGCAAATAAAAGAAATAGATAGAGGTAAATTTCAAATAATAACAGATAATAAATATCATATTGGACGTGTAGATGCTACTGCTAGAGGAAATGCTTATGTAATTTGCGATGATTTGGAACAAGATATTTATATACCTTCTCGTAACATGAATCATGCATTACATAACGATACTGTTAAAGTGTATGTATATAACAGAATAAAAAATAAAAAAACTGAAGGAGATATTGTAGAAATACTAGAAAGATCAAAAACAGATTTTGTAGGTGTTTTACAAATGAATAAAAATTTTGGATTTGTAGTACCTGATGATAACAAAATGTATTCGGATATTTTTGTACCTATGAAACATATTAATGGTGCTAATGATGGCGATAAAGTTTTGATAACCATGACCGATTGGCCAGAAAACTCTAAAAATCCATTTGGGAAAATTACCGAAGTATTAGGAAAACCAGGAGACCACGATACCGAAATGCATTCTATATTGGTAGAATATAATTTACCTTATAAATTTCCGAAAGAAGTAGAAAAAGATGCCGAAAAATTACCGATTAAAATTACGGAAAAAGAAATTGCAAAAAGAAGAGATTTTAGAGAAGTACTAACTTTTACAATTGATCCAAAAACTGCTAAAGATTTTGATGATGCGCTTTCGTTTCAAATTTTAGAAAATGGAAATTATGAAATAGGAATTCATATAGCAGATGTTAGTCATTATGTACAAGAAGATACCATTTTAGAAGACGAAGCATATCACAGAGCTACTTCGGTTTATTTAGTAGATAGAGTAGTTCCAATGTTACCAGAAGTATTAAGTAATAATGTATGTTCTTTAAGACCACACGAAGAAAAATTAACTTTTTCTGCTGTATTTGAACTCGATAAAAAAGCACATATTGTTAACCAATGGTTTGGAAGAACTGTAATTTATAGCGACGCTCGATTTGCTTATGAAGAAGCACAAGTAATTATTGAGAAAAATTCAAATTTTAGTACTCAAAATTCAAAATTAAAACGAACCATTCCAGCAGAAATTTCTTTAACAGATAAAGAATACGATACTACACCAGAATTAGCAAAAGCCATTTTAGAAATGGATATATTAGCTAAAATTCTTCGTAAAAAAAGAATGGATACTGGAGCTCTTTCGTTCGATAGAACAGAAGTTAGATTTCATTTGGATGAAAATGCAAATCCAATAGGAGTATATACCAAAGAATCGAAAGATGCAAATAAGCTAATTGAAGAATTTATGTTACTAGCAAATCGTAAAGTAGCAGAATTTATAGGTAAAAATAAAAATGGAACACCAAGTAAAAAAACATTTGTATATCGAATTCACGATGAACCTGATATTTCAAAGTTAGAAGATTTACAACGAATTATTCATAAATTTGGGTATCAAATACAAACAGATTCTAGAAAACATACCACGCAATCTATCAATAAATTATTAGCAGATGTAAAAGGAAAAGCAGAACAAAATATGGTAGAAACACTTTCTATACGATCTATGAGTAAAGCAGTTTATACCACCGAAAACATTGGACATTATGGATTAGCATTCGATTATTATTCTCATTTTACATCGCCAATTAGACGATATCCAGATGTAATGACACATCGTTTGTTACAACATTATTTAGATGGTGGAAAATCTGCTAATAAAGAAGTGTATGAAGAAAAATGTAAACATGCTTCCGAAAGAGAATATATGGCAACAAAAGCAGAAAGAGATTCTATAAAATACATGCAAGTAAAATACATGCAAGATCATAATAATGATGTATTTAAAGGTGTAATTACTGGAGTTACGGATTGGGGAATTTATGTAGAAATTATAGAAAATAAATGCGAAGGAATGGTTAGAATTGGAGATATTCAAGATGATTTTTACACCTTTGATGAAAAGAAATTTTCGGTAGTTGGACAAGCAACAGGAAACGAATTTACACTTGGTTATGAAGTGATGGTAAAAGTTAAAAAAACAGATTTAGAACGTAAACATTTAGATTTTTGGTTGGTTGATGCTTAGGCTATCTACTAACCTGAGTTCAACTTAAACTTTTTCTTAGGGTTTTATTATTTTTTTCTTTTGTAGTATTTTTAATTACAATTTTAATTGCATCCATAATGGTCTATGGTCGGATACATAATATCTCAAATATGCTCTAAAGTTTTTTGAGTCTTTTTTCCATAAATCTGAAAATAGAACATTGTCAAAATCAAATACACCATTATTTACTACTTTAGATTTTATGGCTGGTAAAAATGCGATTTGATCGTATTGTTTGTCGTTTGTTATATTCGAATAAATTTTTGTGGAATGTGTTGGTAATTGTAATCCTTTTGATAGTAGTGCTTTATAGATTATATCTCCTTTTTTTATTTTTGGTAAATTAAAATCTCCTAGTGTGATGATATTTTTTGAAAAGGCGTGTTTTGATTTTCTTTTTAAATAGGCATATCTTGCTATTGCATAAGTTTCTAACGCTCTTCGTTCTAAATCTGATTTCTTTTTTCCTCCATAATAAGAATGTACACTTATTAGTAATAAGGTAAAATTATTCCATTGAAATGAACATAAATATGGACTTCTATCAAACCCATTAAATTTTGTGTTTAATCCCTTTATTTTTATATGTTTAAACTCTTTTGGTGGTATTGCTATTTCTCCTATTAGTTCTAATAGCTTTACGTTTCTATTGTCGTAAATAAATGCAAATCGCTCTTGATTTCCTGATTTGTCCGAAAATATTAAACTGTAATGCGATGGTAATTCGGATTCTATGGCTTTTAAACCTAATAAATTATTATTTACTTCTTGTACTGCTATGATATCGAACCACGATATTATTTCTGCTATTATTTGGTAGTGATTTTCCCATCTTTTTTGTAGTCCTAAATTTGCAATATTCCATGTTGCGATTAATAGGTGTGTATCATTTTTTTTTGGTATTTCTCTCTTAACTTTTTGTTTTAATAGATTTTGTATTTCTTCGTTTAAGTTAAAATTGTAACTAAATTTTGGTTTTCTAAAGGATGGCATATTTTTTATTTAGCAATTATTATTCTATATCATTCTTCCTTCTTTTAGGTATTCTCTTTTTATTGCATTTACTAATATTTCTTCTTTTAAGGTTTTATTTCCTTTTTCTATGGTTTTTAGACATGCATATTGTACGATATTTAAAATATTTGCTCCTGTTACTTCGTATTTTTTTGCAATTGTTTCTATATCTAATTCTTTGGTTATTAATTTGGTTGGTATGTATTTTTTCCAAAGTAATAATCGTTCTTCTTTATTTGGATTTTCGAATGCGACAAAGGAATTAAACCGTCTTGTAAATGCTTTATCTATATTACTTTTATAGTTGGTTGCAAATACCATTAATCCTGGATGATTTTCGATACGTTGTAATAGGTAGGATACTTCTTGATTTGCATATTTATCATGCGAATCTCTTACTCCTGTTCGGATTCCTAATATAGAATCTGCTTCATCAAAAAATAATATCCAATCTTTATTTTTTGCTTTATCGAATAGTTTGGATAGGTTTTTTTCGGTTTCTCCTATGTATTTTGATACCATTAAAGACAAATCTATTTTATATACGTCTTTGTTTGTTTTTTTTCCTAATAGGTTTGCTGTTAGTGTTTTTCCTGTTCCTGGTGGTCCATGAAATAATGCTTTATATCCTGGTTTTACTTTATTTTTTAGTTCCCATTTGTCTAGTATTTCTTCGTTGTATTTTAACCATACCAAAATATCATTTACTTCACTTTCTGTTTTTTTGTTGAGCACCAAATCGTTCCATTCTAATTTGGTTTGTATTAATTCTGCTGGAAAATCGGTTCCTGTTTTTGGTTTGGATATTTGTTCGTAGATAAACAAATCTAGTATTTCTTGATCTAGTAGTAATTTTCCGTTAAGTTTTGGTTCTCCTTTTTCTACTTTTTCTAATGTTAGAATACTTTTTTGATGGAATAGGTGTTCTTCTTCAAATATTTTAGAAACGAGTATTCTTTTTTCGATATCGGTTCCACATATAATGTATAATACGGTTTCGCCTGTTGGTAGTATTCCTCGATAATTTTTTCCTTTTACACCTCCAAATTCTAATATATCTCCTCCATTTGGTAAATATTCGGATAATACATTGGTTAAATATCCTGGTGCTACATGTGGCAATAATGTGATTAATAATGTGATTATTTCTGGTAATGCTAAATTATTTTTTTCTGTAAATTTTGCAAAGGCACTTTTATCTTTCGAAAAATCATACAATGGAAATTCTATTTCCTCTTCGCTTAGTTCAACAGAAAGTCGGTATGCTACTATTTGCTTTATATAATTTACTAACGCTTTATTCATTTTTATAATCTTCTATATTTTTGGTAGGCTTTTTCTAATTTTATATCGTATTTGTTTGCTGCGTATCCTGCGCCATTATATGCTCTTGCAAAGATTTCCCATTGCTTTTTTTTGAGTTTGTCTATTAAATTATTTTTTTCTAAAAACTTTCCGAATGCTTCTAGATGTTTTTTTTCATGTTCGTACATTTTAGATACAAAATGGTCTATGGATAGGTATCCTAATGTTTTGTAATGGTATCCCATTATTTGGAATGATCCCCAAGATGCTGCTTCATAAGCTGCTTGATGGAATTCTTTTTTATCGGACATTCCTGCTGCTTTTTCTAATCTATCGTATTCTCCTGTTCCTCCTTTGTAGTGTATTTTTGTCCATTTTTTATAGAGTACATCTTTGTTAAAATTGGTTTTATATTCATTTGGATTTATTCCTTTTTTTTCTAATTGCCTCCAAAATACATGTCCTTCGAATAGTATTTTTGGTCTTCCATAGACTAAAAATCCTTTTCCGCTACTTTCTACTTCGTTTACTGCTTTTACTACGGCTAGTTCTAATTGGTATTTTGTAGCAAATTCTTTTAAGTCTTTTTCGGATAATAGTTTGTCATTAAATGCAGTTAGTTGTTGGTCTTTTGCTATTATTTTTGACCATGTTTTCATACCTACTATGCCATCTATTACTAAACTGTTTTTTGCTTGAAAATCGAGTATTGCTCTGTGTGTATCCTTTCCAAAATAATTAGATACATATACTTTATATCCTAAATTTACTAGTAGTTGTTCTAGTATGTGTACGGATTCTCCCCTGGATTTGTATCTTATTGTTTTCATGTCTACTATTTAAAAATTTGTGAAATATAATGTTCCATTCTTTCAAAATCATCTGTGTCTTTATACAAAATATTGTATTGCCACCCTAAAAAACCCTTGTACTTAATTAGCATCTGGAAGTACTCTTCAAAAGAAAATGGTGCTTTACTAAAACCTGTATTTCCACTTTCAATAAAATATAAATCTTCTGATAATTCACCATTTATAATAAAAAAACCCATTCTTATGAATTCATCATGTATATCGAAACTTCTAAAATTTTCTAAATCCTTTAATTCCTCTTTTTCAAAATTTCCTGTCCAATGTTCTGATTTAAGTTTTTCATCAAAATGTATCATTACTTCTATTGGCTGTATGTTTATTTCCCCATAGATTTGTTCATCATCATTATCATATTTTTTTATAAAATCATTTTCTAACAAATTACACTTCCACTTTAATTTTAATGAAGATATATTATTGTAAATTGTTGAAGCTATTTCTGATAATTTTAAATTGAAATTTTTTAAAACAAACTCTATCAGTTCTTTATTTGTTGGCTTATTTCCAAAACTCAGTTTTTCTACTGTAATTAGAGAAGAACTATTAATACTTTCTAATAATTTGTCAATACTATTAATTGTTTTTTGCATATACTTTTATTTAATACTAATTTTTCTATCGATTACTATTAACTTTCTTAAGTCATTTTCTTGATTAGAAGTTATTTTTTTTAATGCTCTTTCTGTGTTTTTATCTTTTTTAGATGTTAATTTTTCTCCATAATAATCATTCATCTTATTCATTAAATCTGTCAAATCTGTGAACCCTCCATGAGTTTCTATATAATTATCTCTGCATCGTACAATATCTATCGCTAATCTTGAAGTAATTCCTTTACGTATTAAAGTTGTTCTTCCCACAACATTTAGATTTGGTGGACCTCCTAAATTTGGTAATCCAACACTAATTGGTATTGCTGGACTTTTTTCTTTTGGTGTAAATTTATCTGTTGTTCCTTCTTTTCTTTTTAATTCTCCAGAAGATATTGTTATTCTTGTTGGAATATCTTTATCTTTTCCTGTTCTACCATTATCGTAAGTTACGTCTGTAATATAATAATAATATTTACCTTGCTCTTTTATTTTCACTTTCATTACTCGCTCTATACCTTCCATTTGTGAATTAACCGATTGACTAATTGGAGTTAAATTCCATTTTACTCCTGGTCCATGTAATTGTTCACTTAACAAATGTCCTCTTACCCATTGATCAGTTGCGTCTTGTGCATAATCTTCCCATCCTTTAGGTTTATCTTTTGGTTTAGATCCTATATGTTTTCCTGGTAAATAGGTTAAAGGCCATGCTTTTACATTTTTTGCTCTACCATCAATTTCCTTGTGTGTTATTTTTGTTCTTATAGTAACATCATTTTCATTTCCAAAATGAAGCTCTGATAACATATTTGCAAAAATTTGCATTGTTTTTCTCAATTTTTTTGTTGCCTTATCATATTCGTATCTTTTTTTTCTTTTTGTTGATGCATCTGCATTTCTATAAATATCTTCTTTTTTAATAATATCTTTTTTATCTCTATAAATATCTTTTTTATGATAATTTAGAGCTTCGCTAATATTAAGTTTAATTTTTGTATCTTTTTCCTTCTTCTCTTTTTTAATTAAAAATTTCTCAACAGGTGTAGGGTCGCTTGCTACATAAAAAACTTTTTTCTTTCCTTTTTTCTTTATAAACAGTTTGTGACTTCCTCCATCTTTTGATTTAAACGTCTTTTTGAATTTTAACCATCCTATTAATTTAGAAATTGCTCCTTTAACCTTAGCCTTTCCTTTTTTAACCAATCCTTTAAATGCTTTTCTAGCTTTTTTAATTAGTTTGTTTATTGCTTTATCTATTCGTTTACGTATACGTTTTATTATTTTTTGTACTTTTTTGGCTAATCCTCCTAATCCGATTAATTTTGCAAATAGGTTTATTACTAATGGCACTAATAATCCCAATCCTTTTTCTATTGCTTTAGCAACTCCTGCTACACTTCCTGATGCCATTGCTCTAATAGATTCTATTAATGCTGGTATTAACATTAATGCCGATTCTACAAAGAATACGATAATATCTTTTATTGCCATGATGGCTTTTATAAATCCTGCTCCTGGTATTAATAGGCCTATCATCCATTTTATTCCTGCTTCTAAGACTTGTGTAATTAGCATTTCTTTTATTGCTTCGATTACGGTTTCTTTTAAATCGGCAAATTTATCTTTTATGTATTCCCATATTCCGTCTATGCCTTTATCTTTTATTATTTTGAACATTTCTAGTCCAAACTCCATTGCTTTTACTACGGGTTCTCCTAGTAATTTTACTGCTTTTTTACGCATGTAATCCCAAGATAGTCCTAGTACTTGCATTACGAGATTAAAGATCCCTTTTAGGCTAAATATATCTTTTGGTATGGTTATTCCCATTGGTCCCATTGCACCTGTTAGCCATTGTATAAATCCTCCAAAAAGGTGTTGTTGTATGTTTGCTTTAAATGCATCTATTCCTTGTCCTATTCCTTTAAACAAATTGGCTGCAAATCCTATTGGATCGTCCATTATTATTGGCAAAAAGGCTTTTATTTCGACTAATAGGTCGGATACTAATTGGCGTAATTTTTTTATGGTTTCTATTACGCCATTTATAAAATTAAAAGCAGATGCTATCCATGTTGCACTTACTTTTTCTTTTATTGCATCGAAACTTTCTTGTAAACTATCTACATTTTCTTTGTATTTTTCTGCTAAATTAGATGCTAATTGTTCTTCTTTGGATGCTACGGTATCTTCTAAATCGGTATATCTGTCTGTAAAATCTTCGAAGGCATCTTTTGCTAATTCTTTTTCTTTTTTACTTAATCCATCATACAGTTTTTTGTTTTCTTTTTTCCCATTTTCTATAATGGTCATTGCTGCATTTAATCCATCGGATATTATTACTGCAATTTTATCAAATATTTTGTCTAATATTTTAATAAATATTGCTTTTTCTGTTTCAAATACTTCTGCTACTTCTTTGCTAAAGTCTGATATTCCTATGTATTCTCTAAATCCTCCTGTGTATCCATATACGTCGTCTAATTTTTTTTCTACTCTATATTCAAATAATTTTTTTGCTTTATCTACTTCTTTTCCATCTTTAAAAAACTCATCTACTTTGGTTGTTATTTTATCTAATTTTTCTACAACTTCTTTTTTTGTTGTGTTATATTTTTTTTCAAAAAGAAGATTTACTCTTTGTTGTTCGCTTATATCTTTTTTCTCTGTTGTTCCTTGCTTTTTTTCTACGCTTCCAAAACTTCCTAATTTTGCTGCAAACATTCCGTGCAATTCTTTATTTCCGTGTATTCCTGCTTTATTTCTCGCTGCTACTAAAGTCTTATTTTCTATATTTCTATATGTTTTAGGTGCTTTTTTTGCTTCTGTTTGTGCTTCGGTTTTGGAGTCTAATGCTTCTAGAAATTTTGGTTCGTTTGATTTTGCCAATTGTGCATCTGTTACCGCATTTTCTTCCATATAATTATTTATAGATTGGCTTTCTTTTTCCATAGATATTTCCGTTTTGTGTTTTGCTTTTGGTACGGATGCTTTTTGATTTATTGGTTTTGGTTGTTTTCCTGTTTTTTCTTTTGTTAGTGGTTTTGCTGTTTCTGTTGCTACATTACTTTTTGGTAGCTGTTCTCCTTTTGCATCTTTTGCAAGTGGTTTTGCTATATTATCTTTTTCGGTAGATACATTTTTGCTTACATTTTTCTTTATATCGTTTAGTGGCGCTTCGTCTTTAAATTTCTTTACTCCATCTTTATCTGTTGGAAGACTTTCTTTTAGTTCTTTTAAACTGTCCTTTAATAAATTTTTGAAGGTTTGTGGTGTAAATTTTTTCTGTTTGACTTTTTTAGAGGTATCTTCCATACGACTAAGATGTATTTCTTGTGCATTTTTTTTATCTTGTTCGGCTTTTGGTAGTATGGATGCTTCTTTTACTTCGGTAAGTTTATCGCTTGGTTTTGGATGTACTTTTTGGATGTTTTTGGTATTCTCTATATGTTTTAATGTTTGTTGAAACGCTTTATCTTCACTTGGTTTCGATGGTGTTTTTATGACCTTAAATTCGCCATAAAACTGCTCTTGTGTTACTGGTTTTTTTACTTTTTCTTTCTTTTTTGGTTTCTCTTTTTTTGCAATAAACAACCCTTTGTTTTTCTTTGTTGGTTGTATTTGTTTTTTCTTTACTATGGTTTTTGCAGTCACAAAAGATCCTGATCGAGATTTTTTAGATTTCGATTTTTTTCGTCTTATTTTTCTTGCTGCATTTCTCATATTACCACTTTGTATAAATTAATGGTTTTAGCCATGGTAGTTTTATAATACCAATTCCCCAAGGTAATTTGTCTAGTAATAAATCTTGTGCTTGTTTTTCTACTTCTATTGTTATTTTTTTCTTGGTATAGTCTACGGTTCCGAATCGTTGTAAAAACATAGACCTTAACGAGTTTGTTGCATTAGATTTGTATATATTCCAATGTTGTACAACTGCTTTTAATAATGCATCGCATTGGTGTTTTTCTATTTTTGTTAATTTTTGTGGTATGGTTATTACTTCTTCTATTGGTATTCCTAATAGTATTTTCTCAAAACTCAATTCTAAGTCTAATGCTTTTTGATTTCCTGTTGCTAAATAATGCAACATCAATACTGCTTTATTGGTATCTTTTATTTTATTTTCTTCGGTTAGTAATGTTGCAGATTTTAATAATTCTTTTATAAATGGATGTAATATTACTAATCCTGCTTTTTCGGTAACAATTTTTACCTTTTTATTTGTTTTTCTACTTTCGGAATTTATTTTGTTCGTTACTGTATTATTTTCTTTTGCAACTTTCTTTTCAATACTTTTATCTATTTCTATTGCATCCTTATTTCTTTTGCTTTTATCTGTTTTTTCATTTAAAATAATTCTATCTTCCTCTTCTTTTACTTTATTTTTGCTGTCTTTATTTGGTTCTTCATTTAAAATACTTTTTTCTTGCTCTTCTGTTACTTTACTTTTGCTGTTTTTTTGTAATTCCATTTTTAATTTTGGAATAATTTTTAGTTCTTCAAAAAGGTTTTTTTCTATTGTTTTTGCATTTTCAAATTGAAATTTTGCATAAATCAGTTTTAAATTTAATTCTTCTAATTCTACTTCATTTAAAGGAATTTGTTGTTCTTTTTCTTTAAATAGTTCTATTATTTTTTTAGATAACTCGTGTGTTGTATTTGTGTTTTGTAGTTTATTTATCCAAATTTCTATTTCTGTTTTTGTTCGTTTTAGTTGTAATTGTGTTATTAATAGTTGTACTATTTTTTGTATAAATTCTTTTGGAATTAGATTTGTGTTTTCATTGGTTACAATTTTTAGTCTATCGTAATTATCTTTTTTTAAAACGGTTGCTAATCTTCTAAAACTGTTAAAGTCTTTATGTATTACTTGCTTTATTTTCTCTTTCTCTTTTTTGGAAAATTTCACTGTTTTTAACAACCATCTTTTTATTTCTTTTATGGTGCTATAATTTGGTAAACTTCCTGTTGCTAGATATTGTATAAATGCATCTATTTTAGATGGTTCTATGGTTATACTTACTTTTATATCTTTGGTTTTTTCTGGACTTACCACATTAATTTTTGCCAATTGGATACTTAATTGCCGTATTAATTTTTTTTGTAATTCTTCTTCATTTATTTCTTCTTCATTTATATTTAATGCAATTTCTTCGATGGTACATTTTATATTTGGATATGCCATATTCCATTTATCAAATAGTTCTTCTACTTTAGGTAAAAAGCGATACTTTAAGAAACTTACGTATTTTTTTTCATACGCTTGTTGCGTTTCATTTTTATGAATCTCTATTTGAAAGGATATGTTTTCTATTTTATGCATCTATTTTATACAAATGTGTTATCATATCCTGTACGAATTAATGGTGCATTTGGTTGATATGATCTGGAATAACTAGTATTTATTATTCTTCTAATAAGTGTATCCCTCATCGTATTTATTTGATTTGATCTAGTTAAAAATGTATTTGTATCCTCTATTACTTCACTTGCTCTTGAAGCGGAAATACATCGTAATAATTCTAATACCACAACTTCTATCACTTCGTCTATTTTAAATAATTGATTTCTAAATGCGGCAAACCTAGGATCGTTTAATAATCCATCTAATTTCATTCTTAAATCATTTGCATTTTTTAATAACCTTCTTAAATTAACAACAGGCACATTATTTGATTCTACTGGTATTTGAGAAGCTTCATTTATTAAATTTACTAATAATGAATTGATGTTATCGTATGTGGGATCGTTAATTTCATTACGCACTGCTATTGCTATTTCATTAATTCTAAAGGTATTTAACCTTTGTCCAATAGACATTTCACAACCAAATACTACTGGTTTTGTTTCATTAATCTTGAAGCGGAATTTTTTTTCACATGTCGCTAACCCAACAACTTTTACTGTTAAGGTAAGCTCTCCATTTATTGCAGAATCTTGCAATGGTAATATTATATTGTCTGCATTTTTTGTGGATGCTAATAATGTCGATGGTTCTGTTCCTTGTTGAAATGTCCAAACATATTCTAAATAACTTTTATCTTCTAGAGCGGTTGGATTTAGTGTATTTAATCTTAGAGTAATATTGTTTCCATTAAACCCTACTACTTGGTAAGCTGGTGTTATGTTTGGTATTTTGTATACTTTTAATTCGATATTTGGAGTTGGTACATTACCATCTACTAAAAATGTAATTGGATTTCCTAATAACGCATTGCTTACATTGGTTGGATTAAATTTATAAATACCTTGATTTTCTAGAATAAAATTACTTCCATTTGGAGATGTTAATACTCCAGAAGGTGTTATTCTAAAAAGTAATGCTTCTTTATCGTTTGGTAAGCAATAATTCTTCTTATCTATATCAATAGTATATTGTGTAATAGGTCTTGTTTCGTTAATCGTTATTGCTGTTGATTGTGTATTACAATTTATTTCTGCATCGTTTACTGTAATAACTAATTTCACTTCTCTTATTACTGTATTTTCTACACTTGTAAATAAAAATCTATTTGGATTACTTACATTTATTGGATTTAGTGTTTGTCCGTTAGATTGCCATGCATAATTAAAATACGTTTTGGTATCTAATTCGTGGTCAAAGGCAAATTCCATTTCTAAACCAGCATCTGTCCATAGCATATTATTAACAAATATGTTGATACTTGTTGGCAATTTGTATGCTCTTATTTGTACATCGCTTGTTGGTATTGCTTGACCTCCTACTATAAATGTAATTGGTTCTCCTAATAGTGCATCTGGAACATTATTTGGATTAAATCTATAATTATCTAAATTTCCGATAATAAAATTACCTGCATTTGGAGAGGTTAATTCTTTTCCTGCTGGCGCTACATTAAATGGCACTGTTGCAACAGCTGTTTGATTAGAAAAACAGAATTTTTGTGGTATAATTTGTAATCCTACTGGTGCTGGTTCGGTATTATCTATTTGATATACTATAGTTTCTGGCGGACAATCGGAATAACAGGTATATGGCAACGCAAAATCAAATAATATATTTCCATTAAATGAGGCTTGAGAACGTCCTCTTCTTCTTACACTTCTCGATATTCCTCCAGCATATACCATTAAAAAAGTTCCTCCTTTTGGTACTCCTGCCATGTGTTCTATTCCTGGATGTTTTTGAATCAATTCTGACAAGATTAAGTCTTTATACATGTTTAATCTTAACTCATCTAATTGTTCTTTTAGCCAATTTATTTTTTCTTTTAAACAACAAAAATCGGATAATTCGTAGATAAAATAATCGTACATTTTATCGAAAACTTTATCACCAAACGTTGCTGCTGCATCTACTTTAGATAGCATTAATATCGCTTTTCTTAAATCGATACATAACTGGTCTAACGCCGTATTAAATGCGAACCATTTATCGGTTTGGTAAAAACTGTTTAGGTCTTTTAAAAAATCTCTTTTTAGCACTTGTAAATTTGCTATTGTTTTTATTGGATTTTCTAAATATAGAAAGTAATCTTTCGGATTTATATCTACTTGTATATATTCTGCTAAAATTTCTAATGCTACTGCAGAATACATAGTTGCGGTATATTGGTTACCTTGTATGTTGTCTGTTGCACTATCCATTACATATCGAATACTTTTATCGTAATTTGTGTTATTAGCACTTACTGCATGGACAACTTTTTTATTTTTTGTACTTGCACCTGTTTTAGATTTTGCTTTAGCCAATTCTCTAATTGCAGCATTATTAGTTGCTCTTACTTGTAGATCTCTTGCTGGATAGGTTCTTGTTGAGGTATAATTATCTCCAATAGTAGCGGTATCTATAGAATATTGATTAAAAAATTCTATGGCACTATCTGCCTTACAGCTAAAGTCTTTTTCCCACGTTTGTAATAGTGTTAAATAATTTTTATTTTCACATTTCATATTATCAAAACTCACACTACTAATTGGAAATCCGATACTTATTGTTTTTACATCAAAAGCGAGATTATTATCGCTTTTTAATTTGTTTAATTTGTTTAATGCTACTTTGTAGTTTTTTCCTAAGTGCCCTTCTATTCTATAAAAATCTTTGTCTAAATGTGTATATTCTAGTGGTTTTTGTACACTTGGTATATTCTTTAAATTGCTGGTGTGATATCCTAATTGATTGGTTGATTTTCGATTTTGTAAATCTGTAAAATTCCAATTTTTAATTAACGAATTTTTTGTTTGGTAGTAATATGGTATTGCTCTTAAACTTAATTTATTACTGTAATTTTTTGAGGGTGTAATTTTTATTGCCGCAGTATTGGTTGTTGGAATTCTATATTGTTTTAATTGATTAAAAAATTTAATTATTAGGGATTTTATTTCCATTAAATTTTCATCGTTTCCTGTTACTATTGGAGACGGATAAAATTGATGTCTTGTTTGTAATCTTGTTTCTTCTTTTAATGTTCCTATTAACAAATGTTTTGGAAACGATCGTACTGTTGGTACACACTCAAAATGAATTCGTAATAATAAATCTCTAATTTGTTCGTAGGTTTCTAATAAGTCTTTTGCTAAATCGTATTTATACTGTATAGATAGCTCAAAATTAGGACTTAAATTACCAAAAATTTGATGGAACAATTGATCTATTTGTGCGCTATTAACACCAAATTTCTCAAAATTAATTCGATGATTTAATTTATTGATTATTGTTTTGATGGTCGTTCGAAGGTTTGGTATTAAATTATTTGTCAATAAACCATTAACAAATCGGTTATATACTGCTCCTACCGATTTTGTATTTGTTTTGTTTAATAACAATCTTGGTAATTGCAATTCTGGTAAACCATCGTAATATGCTAATACATTATGGTTATTATAGATACTATCATTTTGTATTAATTTTTCGTAATTGCTATTTTGTGTTATTAAAAATTTAAGATTTGCATATACTTTTGTTCCAGAATCATCGCAGTCAAAACCATCGCAAAGCCCTTCGTCTTCGGTATAGTATTCTAGGTAAGCAATTATCATATAATTACTTAGATTATTAAAAGAGGAGAGCGGAAGCTCACCTGTCTGGTGTCCCGCTCCCTCTTGTGTGTGAATTTCAAATACCTCTAATCCCTCAAATAATGGATATTCTCCTTTATCCGAAAACGCAGTATAGTATAGAAACTCACTTGTTTCTGATTTTATTAAATCGCCATCGGTAGTTACACCAACGCCTTGACCTATTTCAATTATATTATCTTTAAAGGATGTAATATTTAGACCACATCCTATTCCAACACCACTTAAATGTATTCTTGAAAGTCGATCTTGATCTTCAAAATAATTCACGATTTTATTTAAGTTTTTATGTGTTAAAACTTGGTCTGGCACAAATTCTTCATAAATATTACCTCTACTATTTAAAGTATGTAAATAGGCTTCTTTTTTTTGTAGTGTCTTCATAACTTCGTGTTTTATTGAGATCCTAATGTACTTCTATTAAGTACTATTTTATTTTTTAATTCTGTTTCTTCGTTATTACAATCGTGTAATGTTCCTGCTGGATAGATTGTATTCAAATCATTTATGGCACATAGTAAATCTTTACTACTTTTCTCGGATGCCATGTATTTTTTTGATTTTTGATTTTTTGATTTTAAAAATTTATACCATGTATTTTGTACATTATACATGTCATAATTCTCATTATTGTCTGTAACTCTCCGTTCTTCTCCGTCTTTTATTATTTTAGACAAATATCCATCTATATGTCCAACCCAACAAATTCTAGGAAGGATGTGTGCTGGTAATTCTCGTCGAATTAAATTTTCCATATACACTCTAAAATCTATGTTTGAAAATCGTGCTGTATATCCTGGAAATACGATGGTTACTTTATACGAAAACGGATCTATTTCTCCACAGGTACTGCAATCTTCTTCTACACATAATGGCAAACAATTATTTAATTTTCCTATTTTTTTTCTTTTATATGGTAGTGTTAATATATTTTCTATCACATAAAAACCTTCATCAAAAATAATAGTATTAATAAATGTATTTGTTTTATTTAGCCTTTCTCTAGCTGCTGTTATACTGGTATAATAATGATTGTATTGTCTTCCTATAATTTCATTTTCTTCATTTTCTAGTGCTACATAATATTTTCCTGAGCCTGTTTGTAACAAAACATATTTTTCTTTATCTGTTGCCAATTTTAAGGCAATTAATAAATTATTTAATGCTGCCTGTTTTGTTTTATAATCTTTTTTGGATGATAAATACACGGTTGTATTATCCATTATTTTCCAACGATATTCTATTTTATCTGTTCGTACTAAGGTTTCTATTACTAATTTCTGATGAAATAAATCACGTCTATTATAATTGGAAATTCCTGACAATAAAGAAATTCTTTTTTGAAACCCAGATACATTTTGTGTATTCCAAAAATCTTCTTTTTTGGTATAATTAAATGCCATTCCTCTTTCGGAACTTATAACATCGTATTCTTTTAAAAATTTATTTTTTGTTGCAATAATATTATCTTCTACACCTTCTTTTGAACCTCCAAAAAGCTTATACATTGCATTGGTATAATCTTCAAACACTTCTGCAAACCGACTTATTAAATGGTTTAATAAGTCATTTCTTCGCACATTAAAATCTTCTAAATCGTCTATTATGTTTTCTACATTATTTTGGTACATGCTATAATTTTTCACCAAGGTATCTATACCTTCAATTCCTTCTACTGCTTTAAAAAAGTAAGTTCTTTGTAAATCTTCATCTTGACTTAATAGGGTTTTTACATGTTGTAATTGCGAAAAATAAGTGCTTAATATTTGGTCAAAAAACAACAAATATCCTTGTAATTGTTTTGCTTGTACTTTTCGTTTTTTGGTTGCATTACTTGGTAATCCATAGGTAGAAATTCCGTAATTTTCTGGCAAACCATGTTGTATGGTATCGTATTTTATTTCATTATAAACACCTAATGGCATTGGTAAATCTTCGTAGGTTTTGTTTTGTGCATCTTTTTCTTCTTGTTCAAATTGTTCTAAAAACGTTTTTACTCTGTTTTTTACAATTCCTACTGGAATAAATCCTTTTTTATACTTTAGTGTACTTTGGTCGCACAATACGGGTAAATGATTTTCTTCAATACAAATAATCCAAGGATCGGAATCCTTTTCAATTTTTGCACAATCCTTTTTTTCTTTTACATTTATTTTAACTGGACAGTTATCAATGGTAATATCTTCTATTAATTTTACACCTTCTATTTGCATGATTAAATTAATAATGTCCGAAAGGCGTACTTCTTTTCGCAATTCCGATTTCTCTAATTCTTCGTTGGTAATAAATCCATGATTTAATACAGGTCCATCAAAAATTTGATTGGTTGTTAATCCTTTTCCCAACATTTCTTTTAAAGTATGTACAGATATTGATGGCGATAAATACTTTGTAATTATCCATTGAATTTGTGCGTCTATATATTCTTCATCTGCGCCATTTTCTAATTGAATTTCTGCACATAATCGAATGCATTGTTTAGGCACTTTTTTTATTTCTACTAAATCTTCACAAAGGTTTCTATTTTGATGGTATTTGGTAAAAATAGCTTCTTTTATTTGTGTTTCGTCGTATGCTTCTCCTTCTTTAAAATCTACTAAGATGGAATATAACCCTTTGACATCAAAAGACGTTGTATTGTATGCGGAGTTTGTAAATGCTTTAAATTCTATTTTTGGATTTTCTTCGTTGCACTCTACATAAAGGGGTAATTTATATTTTGCTAACCAACAGTTTTTTACACCATCAATATCTATAAATAATTTTCTATAATCTATTGCTGTAACAGGTTTACAGGTAAGAATATTTTTAGCAGATTTAAACTGCTCGTGCATTTTCGCAAAATTATTTGTTTCGGATGCTACTAGGTTTTCTATTGGTTGATTCATTCTTAAACCGATGTCTGTTATGGCATAGCTAACTAACTCCATCATGGTTATTCCTGGATCGTGAATGTTGTAATCTGTAAATAGCTTTCTACTTAAATCTTCGATATACTTTTGCCCTAAATTTCTTAAGTATTCAAAATCTAAATCGTTGCCGTAATTGACATTTTTTGCTATGGTTATATGTTCATTTATTATTGACATAAACTGGTTGTTATTGCTGTAACCTTATGTAATGTTGGTTCTACTGTGGTTAATACACTTTTTTGATCTGTTGGTATAATTTCCTTTTTTGTTTCTCTATTATGTGTCATTTTAAAGTCTTTTATATAATCTACATATTCTAAATTTTCGATAAAGTAAATTACTTCGCTATGGTACATTGCATTTCCGAACGATATGGGTTGATTTTTATCAAAAGCCCAAGGCGAGAGATATGCTGCGATGTCTAATTGCAATTGTTTGGTATAAAAATTAGCATCAAAACCTTCTCTAAAAACGACCTTTAAATCTATCTGTATAGGTTCGTAATTTGGCGATATTACCTCTGCATCTACATGTAATGTATTTAATTTATTGATATATGTTTTTATGCTATTTAACTTTGCTTGACTTAATTTTGGCTGATATATGTTGTAAACATTTTGGTTTATTATATTTGGTACTGCTACCAACAACACGTTTCCTGGAGCGATAAAACTGTTTTTTATGCTGTGATTTAAACATTTTATTTTGTGCAAATAAGTAAACTCTTGCAGTATCAAATGTTCATAATCCCAAACGGTAATTGCTCTATTCTTGTGTCGTAATATTTCGCTTACTCTTCGGTAATAATCCAAATCATTTTCTTTTGGAATACCATTAAAAGAGGTGTATGGTTGTTCTAATTTTTTAATTGTTGCCAAACGCGTTTCTAATTTAGAGATGGTTTTTGGCTCTAAACCATTATCTAAATGTTCTAATGTATTGGTATTATTTATAAATTTAGCATCTACTGCTTGTGCATGTATATGTACTATTTTAGATACAGAATCAAATTTGTTCGCTATTTTTGCTTGTAACCAAAAATAATCTTCTGCAAATAAATTGTTGTTTTTAGATTCTTTCGGAATGGTAAATTTTACCAATCCTGTTTTTAAAAAATTATCTGTTTCGTCTTTTAGTAAGAAGTTTGGTTTTAAATTTTGCCATTTATCTTTTTTAAGATATTGCCATATTATTTCTTTTGCACCTGTTTTGAAAGTTGTATTTTCAAGAGTTTTTTGATTTGTTATTGAATCTGGATTTTCGGAACCTTCTTCTATTTGAAATAAGACTTGTACGTTTTGGTCTTCTTCTGTCTTGTCAAATCCTATAAATAAATGTCCTCCTGTTTCTGGATTTGGTACAATTTTAAAATTGGAACTATTTGCATCTGTTTTACTAGTTCCAAATGGATGTTCGTGAAATAATGTGACTGTATTTTGACTACTTGATATTATTTCTTCTGTTGTTATGGTAACTTTTATTTTTTCTACAAAAGGCGTATATGCTTCGTTTGGTAAGGATAATTTATTTAATGCCAAATAGGTATAAATTTTAGCATAAGCGTTGTGCAGAAAATTGTTTTTTAAAGATAATTGAATAAAATAATCGTCTGTTGGTTTTAAGGTATATGGTGTTCCTGAAGGTAAAAAACTTTTAAATTCTTTGTATTCTGTATTCGAAAATAATTGTTCGTTTGTTATTTCTTCTTTAGAATCGTTTTGTACAAAATTAGATATTGCATCTGTATTTAATCTTTCTTCTAATAAAGCAAAGTCTTTTATTCTATCAAAAGAGAATAAACGTTGACTTATTTCCTTTTGTGAAAACCCTCCTTGTGCAGCGGTTTGTGAGTTTGATTGATTGGTAGTAATTATGGTTCTGTCATTTTCTATATATCCTAAATCTACTGTAAAACGATTTTGACCATAGGTTCCAGTTACTAACGAATTATAATTTCCAAAGTTGGAATTTGTTATAACGGTTTTTACAGTAGTATTAAAATTAACCAACTCTTGTTTGTAATGTTCGTAATGATTTTCAAGATTTTCTGGAACATCTTTCCATTTAAGTGCGAGTTTTACGTCACTTATTCGTTTTCCTACCCATTCTTTTGCTCCTATTTTGAGTTTTGCATTCTTTTTTGCTTGTGGTCCAAATGGATAAAACGGATTGTCTAAATTTATTTTTCCTAAATCATTACTTAGTTCTATTTTAGAAGAATAGGTTGCTGTTGTATTTAATGTTATATTTTTTAATGTCCTAGATACTAATTGTTTATAGAATTTAAACGACAATGCTTTCTTTTGTACTTCGGCATCAAAAATTATCCTCAATAATGGGTGTTCGGTTTGGTAATTTCCTTTGTGTATTTCTTTATTGTAATTTTCGATGGTATCGGCAGATTCATCTAACGAAAGTTTTAATGTTAAGGTATTATTATCCGTTTCTATTTTTAGCAGTTTTTCTGTAATATCAACCCATTCTTTTTCGCCAGTATGTTCTACTTTAAGTATTCCTTGTAGGTCATTTCTGTTTCTAAACTCCGAATTAAAATTATCAAACGTAATTTTTAAATCTATATTTCTTGGTCCTTCGGTAAGTTTTAATGATGGTGCTGCAATACTAAATCCTTTTTTTGCCAATGATCTTGTTGCGTCTCCAAATGGCAACCACGAATTTTTATCATTTTCTATTGCTCCGCCTTCTCCATCTCCAGAGTTTGCTATTGGTGATGCATACCATCCTTTACTATCTATATACGTACTTTTAATTGCTGCTATTGTTGCTTTATTAATTACAATTTCTTCTACTAATCCATAATTTCGTTTGTTTCCTTCGCTATCTTTTCCGCCATTTACTAAGGTCTCTTTTTGTAATAGTTGTGTTGTGGCATTTTTTGCTAATTCAAAAATTAGATATACATTATCTGCTTGTGCTTCTTTATTTTTTAGTTGTAATACTTCTTTATAATAAAAATCTAAATGCCTTTTTGTTATTTCATTAAATCGTTTTTTACTTAAATTCAATAATTTTAAAAAGCTAATAAATAGTGCTAATTGTGGATTTATTTCTCCTTCGTTATATGTTTCTACAATTTTTTTAAGTTCGTTGGTTGCATTGTGAAATGGTTCCCAATTTCCTTGTGGATTTTTATAATCGTCTTCTTCAAAAAAGTTAATGTTTGTTGCAAATTTTTGTGCAAAATTCATCCAATCTTTTACTCCAAATCCCATTAATTGAATGTTCTTTGGATCCAACGAATTTTTATAACGCTTTTGTTGCGTTGTTCCTTCTCGCTGTCGGATTAGTTTATTTTCTGGACAATCACTCATTTTTTAGTCTTTATCTTTTTTAAATGTCTGTTGCTTCTGTTATGTAATATGGAAATACAATATTTCGTCTATTATTTGTTGCTCTTACGATATAATCTACTTTAATTAATAGCTTACCGTCTAATATGTTTTGTATATCCAATCCTATTTTTTGTACTATTATTCTTGGTTCGTATAGTAATATTGCTTCTTCGATTGTTGTTTTTATACTGTGTATTTGTGTGGAGTTTAGGTTTTCAAACACTTTATCGGATATATCGCATCCAAAACTCGGTCTCATTATTCGTTCTCCTGGTCTTGTTGTTACAATTATTTGTAAACTTTTCTCGATATCTTCTATATCGGTTGTCATATAAGCTTCTCCTCTTTTTGTGTTAAATCGTGGTGGGAAATCCCATCCTATTCCTAAATAAGGTTTTGATTCACTCATTTTATCCTCCTATTATTACGGTTTGACATCCTAGCGTTATGGTTCCTCCATGTGCCGTAGAGTCTCCCATTCTGGCTGCTGGCATTCCACCAATCATTACCGTTCCTGATCCTGCTATTATGGTATCTGGCGGCCCTGTACATACTAAAGAATCTCCTACTTTTGCTGCTGGCATTCCACCAATAAGTACAGTTGCTTCTCCTGGAGGTAATATTGGTCCTCCTACGTGTGGTACTGTTCCTGTTACCATTGGACAGGTATGCATGTCTGTTATTCTTGCTGCTGCTGGCATATTTTTATTTGTTTTGTGTAATAAATTTATATTCTTACCTTTTGGTTCATGCTTCTTCTTTTCGTTCTTAATTAATTTGTACCATTCCGCCTTTTATCGTTGTACTTGCCGAACCTGATACTTCGGCTGTGGAGGATGCTTCTGCTTTAAATCCTGCACTTGCTGTTATTTCTACATTTACGCCATCCATTTTTATATCTCCTGTTGCACTTAGTACAATATCTTTTCCTGATGTTATGCTTATTCCGTCACTATTCATTACGATAACATTGTCATTTTCGTCTTTTATACTTACTTCTGCTGCATCGTCGTCGATACTTATCATTTTTCCGTCTGGCGTATCTAATGTTATGCTTTTTAATTCATCGTTTAAGGTAATTTTTATTTCACTTTTGGTCATGATAACTTTTTCAAAATTATCGTCTGTATATTCTATTGGTGATGTGTTTGTATTACTAAATAAGGAACCTAACACTATTGCTTGGTTTGGATCATCATTTAAAAATCCAACTAATACTTCATTGCCTATTTCTGGTAAAAAATGAACGCCAATATTTTCTCCTGCATGTAAGGACAATACTCTTGCCCAAATCCCTTCTTCTTCTTCGCTTATTATTGGTAATTTTACTTGTATTCTATGTTCTTCTTCTGGATCGCCTTCTAATGCACTTACTACGCCAATATGTAATCCATTTATAGCTGGTAGCATTCCTGCTGCTGGTAATTGACTTATTTTATAGGTTTCTGAAAACCATTCGTTATCCAATCCAAACTTTACTGTTGTTAACCAGTTTCCTTCTGCTACTTCGTGATATACTGCACTTACAAATACATCACCATTAAATCGATCACTCATTCCTTCGAGTGTTAATAATTTGCCTGGTAATAGGTCGTGTACTCCTTGTATTTTAATGGTTCCACAAATTTTACTCAATTGTTGCATGCTACTTTTTCCATCTACCCATGTTTGTAATACATCGTCTGGTATTTTCCCTACATGTTTAAGGGTAACTTTATTTGCTCCTGCTGCTGTTGCTAAATCGGATGAGGATAAGTTTCCAACAGTATTGATACTGGAGTTTTGTGCTGTTTTGGATACTATTTCTTGGTCGGAAAAATTCCATGATGATGCTTCAAAACTTTCGTATTGAGTCCTTGTATCTATTTCTGCTTCAAATGAAAATACGTTATCTCCATATATTGCTTTGTGTTCACTTTGTTCTGAAAAACCTGGTTCTTTTATTATTATTGTTCCGTCTTCTACCAAACATATTTTGTTGTTTATTTGGGTTCTTGATAACATAAAGTCCCAATCTGTTGCATAATATTGCACCAATTCATTATGTGTATATGTGGTTGACTCTACATTGCTTTGCAACTCATTATCTGAAATTATTTCTTCAAACATCTCACTTTCTGTACTCTCGTAAAATATTTTATTTTTCTTTTCCAAGGTTAATTTAAAAGCTTCGTCTTTACATTCGATTAGTAAATTACTTGCTCCATTATTTAGTTTAATGGTGTGTTTTGTAATTATTCCTTTAAATATTGTTTCATCTTCAAATTCATAACCTGATTTTATATGTATTTTTTCTCCTGGTTTAAAAGTATCTTCATTACTTACTGAGAATTCTTGTGTAGACACATTTCCATCTATAATTACAATAGTAGCTGTTGGTATTCTGTTACATTCTCTATAAACAACCATACTTTTTATACCAAAATTAGAAGTTACATCTTTCTCTCCTTCTCCTACTAGAAGTTGATAAGTAACTAAACTTTGTTTTTTTGAATCTATGTCTGCTATTAATGACATTAATTTTGTGTTTTATTTATTGGAGGAAATATTATTTTTTGTCCAGGTATTAAGTTTCTAAAATTTAATAGGTTATTTGCTTTTGCTACTTCTAAATAGTACTTAGAGTTTCCATAAATTTTATAGGTCATTAGTGGTAATGTATCTCCTTCTATTACAGTTCTTACATGCGTTAAATCTGGCGATGATTGTGCTATTTTTGCTTTTTCTAATGTATCACTTATTGTTTCTATACAAGTAAGTTTTACCTCTACTCGTATTGGATATCCTTGCGGATTAAACATCTTATAATCGATATCCATTTTTGTAATCTTACACCTTTTTTCGATATCGGCATAAGAAATTTTGATGTATTCAGGTTGGTGTATTGTTCCTTCTTTACTAACAAGCATTTCCTTTAATGATTTAATATCGTCATTTACTCCTGTATCTGATGATGCATCTACATCTTGGAAAGGCACCAAACTACTTAATTGACTTTGAAAATCTGAAATTAATGAACTTGAATCATCTTTCTTAGGAAATATCCCTGTACTATCTAACAATAAATTTAATGTAAATTCACCAGGTTTTACTTTATAAAACCGTTGTGGTTTTCCTTGTGTTCCTGCAGGTTGTTCTTTACTATACTCTATGGCATAACTTTCTTTAAAATTTTCTGGATTAATTAATACTTTAATAGTACGTGGAGTTCCAGTAAAGTCATCTTTTTTAAACCCTTCAATTTTCAACTTTACTAATCCTCCTTTAGGTAAATATCCCATAACTAACGTTCTTTACGGTTTTTATTCACTTTTTGAATTGCTTCTACTACCTGTCTCGAATTCCAACCTCTATTATTAGCTTCAGATTTATCTGTCTTAGCTCCATTAATAATGACTTTTATTTTTAAATTTTTAACTTCGATTGACATTATATTATCGTTTTAAAATATTGGTACTTTAACTCCAACGTTTGTATTAGAATACTAGGTGTTTCTGCATTTAACTCTCCTATTTCATATTTTATTGGATATGCTCCAACCACATTCCAGCTTTGTACTGGTAAATGATTTTCATCCATTAATATGATGATGAGGTCTAATGGTTTGAACTTAAAATTTTCATAGGCATCTTCAAACCATTTTGAAAGAATAGAGGGAACTATCTTTAAACCTCTTTTAAGTGTTAATGTCGAAAATTTAAGTCCTTTTGGAATTTCGTGTACAAATCTATTTTCTCCACCTTCGGCATAACTTTCTGTTTCTACCTCTACACTTAAACCAGCAACAGATTGAAAAGCCATATCTATCGGATTTGGTAATAATCCATGAAAATAAACTGCAAAATGATATCCTACTAACGGATAGGTAAATTTATCTAATATTTGTTTGCCTAAACCCATATATTACTCATTTTGTATGGTTAATCCTTCATGCTTTAAAACCATTGTTTCAATTGCTACTTCATTACCCATTGCTTTTAAATCTGTAGATTGTATTTTCATTGGCCATACATTTTTTAGTTTCCAAACTACAACAGGTGCATGTTCTTCGTCTAATAAACTAATGGTAATATCTCTTCGTTCTACGGTGTTCATTTTTATTGTATTCATCCAAGCATAAAATTCATTATCGCTTTTAAAGACTCCTCTTTTAAGAGTAACATCACTGTATTTTACCATTCCAGGCATGTTTATTTTACTAAATTCTAAACTAGAACCTTCTCGATATTCTAAGGGTTCGATTTCCATATCTAATCCAGATACTTCTTGAAAACCTATTTTTGTTCCTCCCCATTCTACTTGAAAATGAAACTTTACTTGTGGATATGCTGACATAATTTTATTTTTTTAATGATTATTTCTTTTTATTTTAATTACTTCACTTCTTTTTAAGATTCTTGCATTTTGTGTGAAAACTTAAGCACGATAAATTCTGCTGGTCTTACTACTGCCATTCCGATTTCGATATTCATTATTCCGTTTAAAATATCTTGTGCTGTCATGGTTTGATTTAAACCTATTCTTACATAAAAGGCATCGTCTGCTTTGGCTCCTGCTAATGCTCCTGCTCTCCATTGATTGGTTAAAAAGTTTTCTATCATTGCTCTTATTTTTACCCATGTATTTGCATCGTTTGCTTCAAACACAAATTGATCGGATGCTTTTTTAACAGATTCTTCTACCATGTTAAAAAATCTTCTTACTGATATGTATCGCCATTCATTATCATTTCCTGCTAAGGTTCTTGCTCCCCAAACGATAGTTCCTTTTCCTGTAAAAGATCGTATTGCATTGATTGTTTTTCCTGATGTATCGATATTTAACCTTCCGTTTAATTCGTGTGTTATTTTTTGTGTTGGCTTAATAACATATTTTAAAGATACGTTTGCTGGTGCTTTCCATACTCCTCTAGAACTATCTACTCTTGCGTATACTCCTGCCATACTACTACTTGGAGGTAATACTACAGTTACTTTTTCTAATTCTTTTTTTATTGCGTTGTAAATTTCTGTATCTGTATTTTTTATTCCTGCTAGATTTGTTCCATTTAGAGCTCCTGAAGCACCTCCTCCTAAAGGTACAAGTGCGTTAACTTTTGCTAAAAGATTTGGTAAATTTATAACATCAATTATTTCTGTTTTAATAATGTTGTTTGGTACAGTAGGGTCAAAAAACGACGCCATCGCTGTTAAAGTTGCTGTTCCTGCTGCTGTTACTTCTGCCATATTAGAAGCGGCATAATAATCGTCTTTAAACCCTTCAAATGCTAAAATAACCGCACGTAATTTAACTGTAATTTTTTCATCTAAAATCAATGCATCCGATAATACTGGTGCTGGAGTAACTCCTGCATTTGCTACCAACCGTGCTGTACTTACTACTGCTTCTGCATCTACTATTACATTTTGTATGTGTCCAATAACTCCATCTATAGCCGTAATAACAGTAGGTATTAAAGGCAATGAATTTGTATATTTAACTGCTGCCGTACCTGATAAGCTAGTAATTGCACTTATTGCAGTAACCAAATTACCTTTAAAAGTAGCTGTATCGGTATTTGTACTAGTGATTTTCGCTAAAAAGTTAGTTATTTTATCTTTCGATTGTTTAATTATTGCTGCTGCATCTCCAACAGTATGAGTGATACTAACGGTAGATTCGTCTATATTAAAATTAAGAATGGTTTTTAAATATGGGAAATAAGCTGCTCCATATTTTTTTTCTTCGGCATCCGATGAAATTCTATTTCGCACACCTTCTGGATCGTTCATTTCAACATCAGCAACATTAGAGTAAGTATCAATAATAGTAAACCTATCTTGTAAATTTTTACATTGTGTTAAAGCATTATTATACAAACTATAAAAGTGAGAATCTGAACTTAGTGATTTTGCATCTGGAAAAATAATTAATGTTGGCTCATCTTCTTTTTCCAATTTTGTTAATCCTCCATCTAACTCTGCAAAATCTGGTCCTGCAGGATTATACAATCCCACAGAAACAATCCAACAAGGACCTCCTCCGTTAGCAAAATACATTTGCATTGCATAATACATTAAAAATTTTGAGGTTGTTACTGTATCCGAATTTGTTACTATTGTTTTATTTCCATCACCGTCTTCATTCACTGTTGCAGTAAAACCTGTTTCTTTTTCGGCTTCTCCAAAATAAGTTACGTATTCTAAAAGAGAGGTAATTCGTGTTGGTTCTCCTACTAAAATTTCGTTATCTTTTTCGGCTTTTTCTGTATATCCAATAAATGCTGGTATTGCGGTTTCTACTTGTGCTACGGATGGCGGAAATTTTGATATTTCTTCCACATAAACTCCTGGTGTTCTTAATGTACTTGCCATAATAAATTTTGTTTTTTAATTATTCTATATGTTAAATTCAAATTTTGTTTCTGTTATTGCTCCTGCATTAGTAATTGCAAGTTCAAATATTGCGTCTGGTTTTATTCCTTTTATGGTATTGTCTGTTGTTAATACTCCATTTAATGAAGATGCTTTGTACTTTATATACTTATTTAATTCTAAATTTCCCCAAATTGTACCTTCTTTATACGTCGTATTTGTTATGCCATAAAAAGTCAATGTTAAATTTGCTGGATTTGGCAACCAATTAGTAGTATTTCCATTCTTTGTATAACCAATCACTTTTTTATTATCTAATAAAAGTCCATTAAAAAGTATCGTTTCATCTTCTGTAATAGCGGTAAATTCTTCATTTATTTTATACAATACCATTAAACCTTTTGGTGTTTTCTTAACTTTTAGCCTGTATTTACTTAAATTTTTAGAGGTTTCACTATCTGGAAAAAAAGTAAGGTATTCTTCCGCTAAGAATTGTTTACTGTGCGTTAAGTTAAAACTACTTATGGGTTTATATTTGTGACTATATTTACTCATTGTGATGTATTGTACTATCTATACTTTTTACTACTGCTCCTAATTTTTGTTCGTCTTTCTCTAGTGCCATAACTCTTACCTTATAAATGATACTTGGTAATTGTTTACCACCAAGCATTCCCCAAATATTATTGAGTTGTTCAAACGTTGGTGAGTATAATTCTAAATTTAGTTCTAAGTTGTCTCCATCTGCTTCAAATTGAACTTTTTTATTGGCTTGAAAAAATTTTATTGTTCTGTTTATTATTGCTACGGATTTGTCATATTGTAGTGTTGCGGAGAATAACAAGTAATAGTTAAGGTTAATTTTAGGATATCGTTTATCTACTTGATAAGAACCTCCAACGTCGATTAATTTTTTGTTTGGAAAATTTTTAAGTGTACTTTCTTCTTCTATTCTAACGATGGTAATTATTAAATTTTTACCATTAATATTGGTTGTTGATGTGTCAAAGTTTGCAATGTTTTCTGCTCCTAATACAACAGAGTTTAACTGACCATCTTCTTTTATGTAGTCAATCAAACCTAAGTCATCTTTTAATGCAATTACAAATTTATTAATCATAGTTATGAGAAATAGTACTATTTATTTTATTGAAAATATTCTTTATTTTATTTGAATACTATGTAGTTGTTAGGTAAGGGGAATAGTATTAAACAAACTGTAAAAAAAAATTACATTACAAAATTAGAACACCAGTACATATTATTTCTAAGGGAATATCCCCTTTTTTTAAGGGGATATTCCCCCTTTTTTATTTAAAACTGATATTTCGTAATTTATTTAATCCAAAAGTAGAATTAATTTTAATTGTTGTTAAAAACAATATTATAAATTGTAGAAAAAAACTTATAATCTGTTCTTTTTTGCGTGTATTTTGTTTTTTTGAAGAACAGAGAGGAATTTTAAAGACTTTTAATAATAAAAAAAAAGCATCTAAACTGTTTTGTTTTAATGCTTTTTTAAACTTTTCTTTTTCTCACTTCACAGCTTATATGTAATAAGTTATAATCTTTAAAGTAAATTCGATGCAAAGTTAAAAAAAATAATAACTTTATACCATATTTAAATACTTTTTATGCAATATAAAACTTCGAATCCTGTTTTTAATTCCTATTTCTGGAAAAAAGAGCATAGTTCTTCAGGTAAAATGACACTAATTGGTGTTTTTTTAAAGACTTTTTATACTCTTTTTTTAGTTAGTTTAACAGCTTGGTATGTTTGGAGTCTTGTTAAAAAAGGTAAAAATGTAAACTATTATATTTATGGAGGATTATTAGTTGCTTTATTTTTTAGTGTATTAACTTCGTATAAAAAAAAATGGTCTCCAATTACGGTTCCTATTTATGCTTTAGCAAAAGGTCTTTTTTTAGGTGGAATTTCTGCCTATGCTAATGCACAATTTAATGGAATGCCAATGTTAGCCGTGCAGGTAAGTATTATTGCTTTTTTTGTCATGTTAATTTTATATAAATTACACCTTGTAAAAATCACACATCAATTTAGAAGTATAATTTATGGTGCTATCGCTACGATAATGACCATTTATATTATTAGTTTTATTTTGCGTTTGTTTGACATTCGTTTAGGCATAATTTATGGAACTTCTTGGCTTTCGATTGGTTTTACTCTAATTGCCGCAACAGTAGCATCTTTTTCTTTACTTTTAGATTTTGATTATATTGATCGTCAACTAAATCGTGCTCCTAAATATATGGAATGGGTTGCTACTTGGGGAATTTTAGTTTCTTTAATTTGGTTATACGTTGAGGTACTTCGCTTGATGAAAAAATTAGCCATTCGATTTTAATTTTCCTTATTGATAACAATTGGTAGCGTGAATTCTGATTTTACAGGAATCCCTGCTTTTATTGCTGGAATTATTGAAGGGATATTTACAATACTTGTTCTAATTATACTATCTAATTTATAACGATTTTCTTTTATTTGTTCTGACATTGTTATGGTTAAAATCTTTATTTTACCTTCTAAATTAACTTGTAGTTTTACAATAATAACCCCTTCATTTTTAGTATCTAACAAAATTGTTTTTTTACTTAATGCTTCCTGAATTCTACCAGATAACATATCATAAAAACACTTTTTTTGCTCTATCCTTGAACTTATTTCATTACACTCAGGCAATAGTGGATATGCATCGATAGTTTTGAAATCAATCGGTTTTAAAGTTGTATTAATTTGTTCCTTTTTTCTTTCTTTTTTAGAAAAAAAAGTATCACAAGACGTTAATCCTAAAAAAAAGAAAACAATAAAAATTCTTTGTAGATACATTATTATAATCTTCAAATATATAACAAATATAAATAAATAAGCCAAAAATTGAAATCAATAAATATTAAACTTACATTTGCAACCTAAAATAAAATCAATCCAAAATATTAAAAAATGAAAAGAATATTATTTGTCTTAATTGCTACCATTACATTAACATCTTGTACACCAAAAAATGGTTTTGTAAATACCGAGAAATTAATTAAAGAATACAAAGGTACTATTGCTGTTGAAGCAGAAATGAAAGCGAAATCAGAAAAAGAACAAAAAAGTTTGGAATTATTAATTGCTAATTTTCAAGCCAAAGTTGCCGAATATCAAAAAAATGAAAGAAAAATGTCTCCTCAAAACAGAGCTCAAAAACAACAAGAATTAGGTTCTGAACAACAAATGTTACAACAGAAACAACAACAAATGCAATATCAAGTTCAAAATGAAGGACAAGAAGCAATAAAAAAAATAGCGGAAAAAGTTAACGATTTTATCCAAGATTATGGTAAAAAGAACGATTATCAAATGATTTTTGGTACTGTAGATTTGAATGGAGCTGTAATGTATGGCGACAAAAAAACAGATCTTACAGAAATTGTATTAAATGCAATGAATGATGCTTATAAAAAGGATGATTCTTCGGATAAAGAAGAAGTAAAGGAAGATAAAAAAGAAGAGGTAAAAGAAACTTCTACAGATAAAACTACCGAAACGAAAAAAGAAGAGCCTAAGAAATAAATTATTTTTCTTTAAAATATTTAAAAATCTTGAAGTAACCTTCAAGATTTTTTTATTTTTATTATTGTGTGTTTTAAAAATTATAACCGTAGCAGAGTCTATGCTTACAATTTTTAAGATTTTACACTAAAAAAACATGTTGATTTTTTTTGCTCATCTTAAAATCAAATAGGTATAATACTAACTCATACCAACTCAACATCAAAAAACGCTATAAATTTGTTTCACTAAAAAACTTTTGTACTTCTCAATTGCGCATCACTTTTTTGATTTTTCATAACGAAAAGCTATGAATATTTTGAGTTAATCCTATCAAACTCAGATACAACAGCACTATGAGAAACTGGTTTATTTTTAAAATAGTCTAATAAATAGGCAACCTCTTTTTTGTTAGTAGTTAATTGTTTGATAATATTACCTAAATGCATTTTCATGTGTCCTTTTTGAATTCCAGTAGTAGTTAAAGCACGTAAAGCAGCAAAATTTTGAGCCAAACCAACAACAGCAACAATTTCCATCAATTCTTTTGCAGATGGGTTTTGCAATATTTCTAGACTTAACTTTGCCAAAGGATGTAATTTGGTTAAACCACCAACAGTACCTAAAGATAAAGGAATTTCTAACCAAAAACTAAAAACTCCCCCCGAAGGGTCGGGATCTATTTTAGCACCAGACAAACTTCGATATTTCCCATTTCTAGCAGCATAAGCATGCACTCCAGCCTCCACAGCTCTAAAATCATTACCTGTTGCAATAACCACAGCATCAATACCATTCATAATACCTTTATTATGAGTTACAGCTCTGTGTGGTTCGGCATTTGCAATATCTAAGGCATTGATAAATTTTTCTGCATAATATGTAGCATTATCTTTGTATAAATCTTCTACTTTACAAGAGACCTCAGCACGTACCAAACAATCTGGTACATAATTAGATAAAATACTCATTACTATTTGTATGTCTAATTTCTTAGTGTCTTTAAAACGATTTGCAATAGCTTCTAGACACGTATTTATAAAGTTCGCACCCATACTATCCTTGGTTTCAAAGGTAACATGTAGTTGATAGTAATCTTTTAAATCTACCGTTTTGTTACGTAATTCGATATCTAAAATACCACCACCACGTTTTCGCATGTTTTTAGTAATGTCGTTGGTTACTTCAAATAATTCCGATTTAATCGAATTAAAATAATCTAACAATTTATTTTCATTGCTAGAAAACATAAAATGTACTTGACCAATTTTTGTGGTAGAAATCACTTTAGTTTTAAAACCACCACGAGTACTCCAAAATTTAGCTACTAGAGCTGCCGCAGCAACAACCGAACTTTCTTCGATTGCCATCGGAATGGTATAATCTCTATTATTAATCACAAAATTTGGAGCAACAGCATACGGAAAATAAAAATTGGATATTGTGTTTTCTATAAAATCATCGTGTAATTTTTGTAGCTTTTTATTCGAATTCCAATAGCTTTGTAAGATAGTAATTCCTTGATTTTTATCCATAAAAAATTGATTTGCCAACCAATTTATTTTTTCCTCTTTGGTAAATTTTGAAAATCCTGAAATTTGTTTTGACATGTATCTATATTTTTCACCACAAAAGTAAAAGAAATAATAAATCTAAGGTAATAATTTTGGACCTAAGATTAAAAACCAAACATAAAAACCACTCAAACCACCAACCAAACCACTTAAAATAAATGTGAATTGTATTTTTTTAGGAATAATTTTAAAAACAATATATATCGAAATAAATAAACCAATTATTCCTAAAATAATAGAAAATGTTCCTACAGGAACTCCTAAATAGTTTGATATTCCATATTCATCACCACCAAAATAATTTCCATTTAAAAACAAACCATGTATCAAACCAGTAACCAGATTAAAAACTTCTCGCAACCAAAATAAGGAAAAAAAAACAGCTAACCAATCCATAAATTTAAAGGAATTGTCTTTTTTTCTAAAAGATAAAATAAATAGACCAAAAAACCCTGTAATAATTGTTTGTGTTGGACCACCAACGGTTATCCAAAAACCTTTCTTTCTATTCTCCTTTAAAATATTTTTGAATTCTTTTTTCTCATTTGAAGAGTTTTCACTTTTAATTTTCCCTTCATTTAAACTATAAAACAAATCTAAATTCCGTAACGCTTCTTTATTATTATAATTCATACTTCCATAATGTAACGTCGTTTTATAACCAAGACTTTTAGCAACCAAAATATGACCATATTCATGAGTAAGTGTGCCAATTATGGTAAACAAAATAAAGGCAAATGTAAAATAGATAAAGTGTTTTATGTTAAATTTGAATTGTATCATTAGTAATCAAAAATAAGGATTTTATAGATTTTTAGCATAAATTAAAACAAAAATCCGTAAACTTGAGGTTTAAAACCTCTTTTATGAAAAAAATAGTATTTATATTTATTACAACAATTCTTTTTCTAAGTTGTAATACCACTAAAACTACTTCGAAACAAACAAACAAAACCACACAAAACACATCTCAAGGAAAACAAATTAGTCTAGAAGATATTTGGTCTAAAGGCACCTTTAGAACACAGCGACTAGGCGGTTTTCACTCTATGAATAATGGCGATTATTACGTTGTTGTAAATAATAATGGAGCACAATTAGATAAATATAGCTATAAAACATTAGAAAAAGTAGAAACGATTGTTACTACAAATAATCTTAACGGAATTAATTCACTCTACGATTATACTTTTAGTAAAGCAGAAAATAAATTGATTATTGGTACAGAAACCGAACAAATTTATAGACATTCATCCAGAGGAATTTACTATGTATACGATTTGATCTCTAAAAAATTAACCAAAATATCAGATAATAAAATACAAGAACCAACCTTATCTCCAAACGAAAATAAAGTAGCCTACATGTATAATAACAATCTTTTTTACAAAGATTTAAAAACAAATACAACCAAGCAAATTACCTTTGATGGTAAAAAAAATAAAATTATTAACGGAATTACAGATTGGGTTTACGAAGAAGAATTTGCTTTTGTAAGAGCATTTGAATGGAATGGGAATTCCGATAAATTAGCATATATCCGTTTCGACGAAACCAATGTTCCAGAATTTTCTATGGATATTTTTGGGTCGGATTTATACCAAACACAACAAGTATTTAAATATCCAAAAGCAGGAGAGAAAAATGCAGAAGTAAGTTTGCATTTATATAACATACAAACACAAAATAGTCAAAAAATTGAATTGGGAAACAAACAACAATACTACATTCCTAGAATAGAATGGACAAACGAAGCCAATACACTTTGTGTAACCACATTAAATAGACATCAAAATAATTTGAATTTGATTTTCGTAGACGGAAATACCTTAAAAAGCAATGTACTATTAAACGAAAAAGATGCCGCTTATGTAGATGTTACCGATAACCTCACTTTTTTAAAAGATAACTCTTTTATTTGGACAAGCGAAAAAGATGGATTTAACCATATATACCATTACAATAAAACAGGAAAACTAATAAACCAAGTAACCAAAGGAAATTGGGAAGTAACCAACTATTATGGTTACGATGCTAAAAATTCACGTATTTATTATCAATCTACCGAAGATGGTTCTATAAATCGAAGTGTTTCTACAATTGATTTAGATGGAAGTAACCAACAAAAATTATCCATAAAAAAAGGAACCAATTCCGCAGCATTTAGCAATAGTTTTAATTACTATATCAATACCTTTTCTAATGCCGAAACACCAACAATTTACACCTTAAATAAAGCAAAAACAGGAAAGGAAATTAAAGTAATTAAAGAGAATTCTGCCGTTACTTCGCTTATCGCAGAATACCAATTAGGAAAAAAAGAATTTTCAACAATTACCACCAAAGATGGCACATTTAATATGTGGATGATAAAACCAGCTAATTTTGATGCAACAAAAAAATATCCGTTATTTATGTATCAATATTCAGGACCAGGAAGTCAGCAAGTAGCAAACCGTTGGCATTATGCAAACGATTACTGGCATTATATGCTAAGTCAAAAAGGATATATCGTTGCATGTATAGATGGTAGAGGAACAGGTTTTAAAGGACGAGATTTTAAAAAAGTAACACAAAAAGAACTAGGAAAATACGAAATAGAAGATCAGATAGAAGCCGCAAAAGAACTAGCAAAACGTAATTATATTGATGCAAACCGTATCGGAATTTGGGGATGGTCGTTTGGTGGTTATATGTCCTCATTAGCAATTACCAAAGGAGCAGATACCTTTAAAATGGCAATAGCAGTCGCTCCAGTAACATCATGGCGATTTTACGATACCATTTATACCGAACGTTACATGCAAACACCACAAGAAAATGCAAGTGGTTACGATGATAATTCGCCAATAAATTTCACACATTTATTAAAAGGAAAATACCTACTCGTACACGGAAGCGGAGACGATAATGTACATGTACAAAATACCATGCGAATGATAAATGCTTTAGTAGAAGCGAACAAGCAATTCGATATGTTTATATATCCAGACCGATCTCACGGAATTTATAGTACACGTAACGATAGACTACATCTTTATAAAAAAATGACTACTTTTATCGAAGAGAATTTATAAAATTAGATCGATTTATAAAATTCAAAAAAACAATTAATTCAAAACAAAAAACACATGTCAACAAAAGCATTAGAACCACATCAAAGAGAGTTATTTGGACATCCAATAGGTCTGTATGTTCTATTTTTTACAGAATTGTGGGAACGTTTTTCTTATTACGGAATGCGAGCACTTTTAACTTTGTACGTAGCAACATCGGCAACTGCTGTAGAACCAGGGTTAGGATGGTCTGGTAAAGATGCATTATGGATGTATGGATGGTATACTATGTTAGTATATGTCGCTGCAATTCCAGGAGGAATCATAGCAGATAAATGGTTGGGACAGAAAAAAACAGTAATGCTAGGAGGTTTTCTTTTAGTATTAGGACATTTAACTTTAGCAATACCATCAAGTACAGCGTTTTTTATAGGATTATTACTTATTATATTAGGAGTAGGAGGCTTAAAACCAAATATTTCGACAATGGTTGGTGGTTTATACAAAGAAGGAGATATTCGAAGAGATAGTGGTTTTACCATATTTTATATCGGTATTAACATTGGCGCATTTTTATCTAGTATTACCGTTGGTTTGGTTGCATATTATTACGGATGGCACTACGGATTCGGTCTTGCTGGTATTGGAATGATTTTAGGACAAGCAGTTTATATTTGGGGACAAAAATATTTAAAACATGTTGGTAATTTTATAGGAGGAAAAGATTCAAATATTGATGCAGAAATTGCTAAAAAACCATTAACCAAAATAGAAAAAGATAGAGTAGTGGTTTTACTAATTTCATTTTTGATTGTAATTGTATTTTGGGGAGCTTTTGAACAGGCAGGAGGATTAATGAATTTATATACCGATGCAAAAGTAAATAGAACCACAGGATGGTCTTGGTTACCAGAAATTCCAGCCTCTGTATTTCAATCTTTAAACGCAGGTTATATTATTATATTTGGTACTTTAATTGGAGGATTTTGGATTTGGTGGAAAAAGAAAGGAAAAGAATCTTCTTCTATATTTAAAATGGCAATAGGTACTATAATTATGGGACTTGGTTATGTTTTTATGATGTATGCTTCAAAAGAAGCTTCTACAGTAGAATTTGGAAAAGCAGCAATGTTTTGGGTCTTTTTAGCATATCTTTTTCATACAATAGGAGAACTTTGTACCTCGCCAGTATCCTTATCATTTATAACAAAATTAGCACCAGTAAAATATGCCTCCATTATGATGGGTGTTTATTTTGCAGCAACAGGTTTTGGAAATAAATTAGCAGGAAGTATTGGAGAATCTGCGCAATTAGATGCTTATAAAGGAAAAATGATAGTAAACAAGGAGGAAATTTTTAATTTTACCTCAAAAGATTCCATAGAATTTAAAAACGATAAAAAAGAAATCAAAAAAACGTTTGATTATGCTATTAATAAAGATAGAAATTTCTCAATTAAAACCGATCTTTATTTAGAAGATGATAAAATTGTCTTTAACGATTATAAAAGTAAAAAAAACATCAATTATTTATTTACATTTAATGAAAGTAAAAAACATAATTTTAATAAAGAATTGACTTCCTATTTACAAGAGAATAAAGCAACGAAGTCAAACCCATATCACGCATCACTTTTATTTGAAAAAGACGAAGAAAAAGCAAAGAATAGAAAAAATGAAGGAGACGGAAAAGATTATGGCGTTTCTTTTGTCGTAGAAGAAGAACAAAGTAAGCAAGAATATGAAACATTTCGATTATTAGTTATATTTACAGTTGTATTTGGTCTATTACTTTTAATGTTTTTAAAGAAACTAAAAAAACTAACCCATGGAGCCGAAGATAATGAACACGAAATACACGACGAAACCGAAGGTTTTGAAATAGCAGACAATTAAAAAACTCAAAATAATATTATGAATACAGACATTGAAAATCTATTTAAAGACAAAGTATTAGGACATCCAGCAGGTTTATTTGTGCTGTTTTTTACAGAAATGTGGGAACGGTTTTCTTTTTACGGAATGCGAATCCTATTAGTTAATTTCTTAACCATGGCTGTTGTTGGTTACAATCCAGGCTGGGAATGGACTGTAGAAAATGCAAGTGCCTTGTTTGGTACTTATGCTATGCTATTATACATTACACCAATAATAGGTGGTATTATAGCAGATAAAATTACAGGTTACCGATGGGCCGTGATTATTGGTGCTGCAATTATGACTTTAGGTCATGCATCTATGGCTTTTGAAACCGAAGCCTCTTTATATATCGGTTTGGCTTTATTAGTTATAGGTACAGGTTTCTTTAAACCAACAATGACAGCAATAATATCAGAAATGTATAAAAAAACTCCTGAGAAAAAGGATGGAGCATACACGATATATTATATGGGAGTAAATGCAGGAGCGTTTTTTGGAATGATGCTATGTGGCTATTTGGCCGAAAAAATAGGTTGGGTCTATGGTTTTAGTTTAGCAGGATTTTTTATGTTTTTAGGAACATTACAATTTTGGTTGGCAGGTAATTTGTTTGGTAATATAGGAGCCAAACCTAATAAAAACAAAACAGCTGTTATAGAAACAACAGAAGCAATAGATACCAATGAAGAAAAATTAAACCCATTTACAAAATTAGATAAAATATTGATTGCAATTTCTGCAGTTATAGGATTAGGTTATGCATTTAATGATCCTTTATCAAAAATAGCCGATTTTGATATGTTTTCAGCTTTACGAATTGGTAAATTAGAAGGACAATATGTAGCTGTTCTTTTTGCTTTAGGAGTATTTTTATTTTTAATAATAAGTAGGATAAGTAGATACACCAAAGTAGTAAGAGGCCGTATGATTGCATTTATCATATTTGCGTTTTTTACCGTATTCTTTTGGTTATCGTTTGAGCAAGGAGCTACATCATTGGTAGTTTTTGCAAGAGATAATGTAAATCGCTCTATGAGTGGTACATCTGCAACAATATTTAATATTGTAAATACACTTTTAACCATTATTCCATTATTGATAATATCTTATGTACTCTTTATTTTATGGAAAAAAACCTTTAAAAAAATACCTTATTCTAATATTGTATTGGTTATCTGTTTTATAGGAATGTGGTCTGTAGTTGGTTGGATGCTTAATAGAGATTATAATACAACAGCTTATGATGTAAGTTATAAAGCTATAAAAACATCTGTAGATAAATCCAGTTACGCATTATTACCAGAGCGAACAGAATTGTTAGATGGTAAATTACTTGGTGGAAGTTTCACTACTATTTTTAATAATAAAACAGCAAATATAAATATAGATAGTATTGTTTATAATGGTGCAGTAATAAAACAAAAAGAGTCTGAATTATACGATAGAAAAGCGAAAAAAGCGGAACAAAAAAAACTAGATAATCAATATCTAAACACCATTAAAAATATTGAAAACACTAATAATGCTAAAGTGTTTTTTCATAATAAAAAGAAAAAAGTGTTTAGTGTCGCTTTAAATACTTTATATTTTGAAACACCTATTACAGAGCAAACGAAGTTAACTAGTAATGATGTAATTATTGATAAAATAACGTCATTTGCAGAACCAGTTACTTTAAAAATGGGAGATAAAGTAAAAATAATAACAAAAGATAATGATGGAACAGAATTTGGTTATTTAACAAGTAATCGTTTAACAAAAGCTATAGAAAATGGAAAGGAATTTAAAAGAGATAATGGTATTATAAAAGCAACCGTAGCAAAGGTTAAAGCAAACGAAGTAGAAATAACCGTTTCTTGGTTTTCTATTCTAAATTCTTTTTTTATTATTGCATTTGCCTCTTTCTTTTCACGTTGGTGGGATTCTAAATACAATCCATCGGCAGCTACTAAATACGCTTTAGGTTTATTAATTATGGCCGTTGGTTTTGGATTATTAGCTTACGGATCTTACGGTATGAAAGAAGGTGTAAAAGTAAGTATGATTTGGTTAATATTTGCCTATCTTTTCCATACCCTTGGCGAACTCTGTTTATCGCCTGTCGGTTTATCTTATGTAAGTAAATTAGTACCTGCACGTATGATTGCCTTTATGTTTGGTATGTGGTATTTAGCCATTGCAATCGGAAATAAATTGGCAGCAATATTAGGTGGACAAATAGAAAACATTACAAAAGAATATAGTTTATCTACGTTCTTTTTAATATTTACTTTTGTTCCTGCAATTGCAGGGATATTGATATTCTTTCTAAATCCATTTCTAAAAAAGTTAATGCATGGTGTAAAATAAAAACACTTGTAAACAAGAAAAAAGAGGCTTTTATGCCTCTTTTTTCTTGTTTATAAACCAAGCATATTGTCTATGGTATTTGTAGTAACAGAATGGTAATTTTTACGTGCTTTCTTATATATACGTCTTGCATAATTTAATTTTCCATTATTTTTTAATGCGTTATATATAGTAGAAACATACCATCTTCGACCAACAGTAGTTAAAAAATCCTCTATTTTTTTATCGATATGTTTATTGTGGTAATTGTGTTTTATTACTTGTTCAAACCAAACCATAGCAATATACGAATTGGTTGTATTGGTAAATTCACAATGCGCATCTAAAGACTCTAGTTGCCTTGCAGAAATTGTAGCAGGAATGTTCCGAATAAAATGTATTTTTTGCTGAATTGTCCAATCTTGATCACAAATTTCTTCTACCATAATGTTTCCTTTTTCCCATTTTTCAATTACTTGCATTACCACATCTAATTTGGTTGAGGTTATTTTTATTTGGTTTGCTGGAATTCCTGGACTATAAACCCATTCTTCTACATTAAACGTTATTTTATTTGGCGTTAATAGATTCGCATTAAGATAATTAAGAAATTTCTCTGTGGTAATTGTTGAAAAAGCAAATTCTTTAAAATATGCCTTTAAAAATAGATCCATATTTGGTCTACCTACTTTTTCTTCTAAAGTTTTTAGAAATAAAAACCCTTTTTCGTAAGCAATATCTGTCATACCATCGTCTGGATTTCTTCCATCTAAATTAAGTTTTAGTTTAGTATCATTAGGTGTATGTTTTAATCCTTCCAAACCTTCATCTAAATCTTGCCTACCAATTACAGCTAACATATCTGCATATTCTTTTCCGTAAACGGCTTCCATAATTCTACGCTCAAAATAAACGGTAAATCCTTCGTTAAGCCAGAAATCGTTCCAAGTAGCATTAGTAACTAAATTTCCGCTCCAAGAATGGGCTAATTCATGAGCAACCAAAGTAGTTAAACTTTTGTCGCCAGCTATAATCGTTGGTGTTGCAAAAGTAAGTCTTGGATTTTCCATACCTCCAAACGGAAAACTTGGTGGCAAAACCACAATATCGTATTGTTCCCAATGGTATTTTCCATACAACATCTCTGCCCTAACAATCATTTTTTCTACATCTTCAAATTCAAAAGCAGCAGCATCGATTGTTACTTTTTCTGCATAAACACCAGTTCTACTACTTAAAGGTTTGTATTCCAAATCTCCAACAGCTAAAGCGATTAAATAAGGAGATATGGCTTGTTTCATCGTAAAATAATACATTCCATTTTGTGATTTTTGCTTTCCATTTTTGGCACTCATTATTGCCATTAAATTATAAGGAACCTCAACAGTTGCATCATAAGTCAATCGTATTTGTGGAGAATCTTGTATCGGAATCCATGTACGTGTTAATATCGCCTGACCTTGTGTAAATAAAAACGGATCTTCTTTTCCTGCGGTTTGCTCAGGTTTTAAAAACTGTAAGGCTTCTGTTTTGGATGTCGTTTCATAAAAAATAGTAACAGCACTTGCATTTTTAGGTAAGGTTATCGTTAGATCATCTCCATGAATCTCGTCGCCTTCAACAATATTAAAATCCGTTTCATCCTTATAGTTATTAATTGTTACTTTATGAATTACCAAAGCTTTTATATCAAAATGAATTTTAGTTACAGTTGCCTTCTTTTCTATTTTATACGTTGCTTTACCAGAAATTATCTTTTTATTAAAATCTACTTTAATATTTAGATTAAGATGTTTAGCAACAGCTTCGTTAGGTTTTGCAAACGAATGATTATCTACTGCATAAATTGTTTTTTTTGCTGTAGTTTTTTTGGATTGTTTTTTATTAATATCCGAACAGCCAAAAAGTACCATTAGAGATAAAATTGTTAGTGTTTTTTTCATGAAAGTGGTCGTTTTATTGTGGCTGTGAAATTAAGAAAAATTTGTTGGATTAAAATATTTGACACCATAAACCGTTAATAAAGAACTTATTTTTGTAATTTCGGCACATAAATTGCAACTAATTTAGCAAACAAAACGTATTACGATGAAAAATTTATTTTTAGGATTATTATTTTTGACTAGTGTAACCGCTTTCTCACAAGTAGAATGGATTAGTGACTTTGAAGAAGCAGCAAAATTATCTCGAAAAACAAAAAAGCCAATTTTAGCTAATTTTACTGGTAGTGATTGGTGTGGTTGGTGTAAAAGATTAGATAAAGAAGTTTTTAGTACTGCCGAATTCCAAACTTGGGCTAAAGAAAATGTTATTTTATTAGAATTAGATTTTCCTAGAAAAACAAAATTATCTCAAAAATTACAAAAACAAAATTACGCTTTACAAAAAGCTTTTGGTGTTCGTGGTTTTCCTACCATTTGGCTATTTCAAGCAGGAAAAGGAAAAAACCCTAAAAAGGACATTATACCTCTTGGAAAAACAGGATATATGAAAGGTTCAAAAGAATGGATAAGTAGTATCGAAAGATATATGCCAAAATCGTAATGAAAAAAGCGACTCTTATTATAATTATCTTTATTTCGTTTTACTTAAAAGCGCAAGAAACAGAACCTAAAATAAATTGGATGTCTTTTACAGAAGCGTTAACTGCTCAAAAAGAATCCAAAGGTATTGGTACTAAAAAAATTATGATGGATATTTATACCAATTGGTGCGGTCCTTGTAAAATGATGGATAAGCAAACTTTTAAAAATAAAGATTTAATAAATTACGTTAATACTAATTTTTACGCTGTAAAATTTAATGGCGAAGGTGGCGGAACTATTAAATACGATGAGCAAACTTTTAAAAATCCTAGGTACGATCCTAAAAAGAAATTTAGTAGAAATAGCGCACATCAATTAACAGATTATTTACAAATTAAAGGTTTTCCTTCTATCGTGTTTTTTGATGTTGATGGCAGTCTAATTGCACCTTTACCTGGATATAGAACCGCAAAACAATTAGAACTTTTTTTAAAATTATTTAAAACGAACAAATACAAAGAAATAAAATCCGAAGCTGCTTTTACAAAGTATCAAAAGGATTTTGTTTACGAGTTTAAAGATTAATTTTTTGCATTTGTTTTCTTATTTTTAATAAGAAATGGAATGGTTAAACAAGGTTATTATCGTACTTCTAAAGCATTTAATCTTGCTTCTAAATTTTTATATTTTTGTTCTAGTTTTCGGGCTTCTGTTTTTATACTTTTTATTTGAGCTTTTTGATTTTTTATTTTGTTATGTAATTCTTTAATTCCTGCTGCTAATAAAGGTGTTAATCGGGAATAATCTACCATCATCGGATTTTTTATTACATCAGAATCTGGTGTTCCAGAAACTGCTTGTGGATATTGTTTTTGTAATTCTTGTGCTATAAAACCATATTCTTTTTTACCTCTATTTGCTTTGTATTCGTAAATTCTAGGTTGTATTTTCTGGAGAATTTCTAAACTGTTATTAATGTCTTGAATATTGGTTTTTAATCTTCTATCCGAAACGGTTGTGTAATTTACTCCACCAGAAGCAAAGTTTGCTGTTATTGCTCCAGATTGTGTGTTACCATTATCTCTAAAAAACCCAATATATCGCGATAAATTGTTTGGTGTTGCATTGCGTAATTTTATAGCAACACAACCAGAGTTTTGGTTATTAGAACCATTGTAAAAACTTGCTACAAATCCACCAAAATTAGTTACTCCTAAAACTTGTAATCTCGGTTCATTTAATTCAAAAAGGTGTCCGATAGTAATACTTCCAGAATTTTTTGCATTTATTAGATTCCCAGCACCTAATCCAGATTGATAAACTGTAAAATCTCCTGTTCCATCTACTGTAAATGTGGTATCAAAATTTCCTTGTGTAATAGTGGTATTTTGTGTTAATGCTCCACCGAGTTGTATGTTAGCAGAGGTTTCTGTTAAACCATTATTTGCAGTTGTAAAATCGTTCGACCAACTGGTATTACCAGACCCATCTGTTGTTAATACTTGATTTGCAGATCCATCTGCATCTGGCATTAAATATCGATTTGAAAACGAATTTCCTAAAGACATTCTACCAATAAAATATCCTGCGTAACCTGTTGCTAATTGAGATTCGGAATACACACCATAAGATGTTCTAGAACCAGAAGCCTCGGTTGTTATTTTACTGTACAAACCATACAAATTACCAGTTCCTATTGGATCTCCAAAATTTGCATTACCAATATTAGAATAAAAACCATATCTATCTCCTGTTCCCGAAGTTTGTAAAGTCGAATAAAAACCATAGATTTCTTGAGCTGTTTTATTAAAACTTGTTGTGTAATTGCCATAAATATTACCTGCATAATTACTATTTATTGCATACCTTGTGTAGGTACCATAAATGCTAGAATTAAGTACAGAAGCACCATTCATTTCTATTAAAACACCTGTATTTTTTGTAAAATTTCCTAAAGAATTTACGTTGTTATTAATTTCTAGAGCTCTAGAAAAATTAAAGTTTTGATTTTCATCGCCCATAGATGTGACTATTAGATTTCTCTTTGCATTGGTATTTATAATTTTAACAGCTCCTCCTATATTATCTATTCCATCGCCTCTTACTTCAAATCTAGCAGATGTATTAGCTACACCTATTGCTATATGGTCAGAAAAATCATTATAAATGGTATTATTTGCTTCGTTCTCAATCCATTTACTAATTGGTTTCCAGCTCGTAGTGGATTGATTCCAAAAATAAAAACCTTTTTTTGTGATTCCGTTTCCTGTAATAAACAATAGCATTCCATTTTGATCTATTGTTGGGTTTGTATTTGGAAATTTGTTTGCTCGTGGTATTAAAACACCATCGGTATTACTTGGCGATAAAGCATTACTCGCTGTAATATCTAATCTGGCTTTTGGATTTGTGTTTCCAATACCAACTTGTGCATTTGTTATTTGTATTATTAATAAAAATGTAAATAGGAAAAAAATCTTCATAATCTTTTAGTTATAAATTAACTGTACAAGATTAAGAATAAATAGAAATAAGTACTAGCAGTATTTGATATTAACCTAGCAGTATTTAATCAAAAATAGTTCAAATCTATTTAGGGCATTTTGAAATTAAATTGGTATTACAACTGTTTACGAAATTCTTTTGGCGAAATTTTAAATTCTTCTTTAAAAACTCTACTAAACCAACTTGGATCATTAAATCCTGTTGTATATGCAATTTCTGCAATGGTTAAATCTGTAGTTTGTAATAATTCTTTTGCTTTTTCAAGTCTAATTTTTCGAATAAAAACGGAAGGACTAGTATTTGAAATTGCTTTTAATTTTCTATATAATTGCGAATCACTAATGGCGAGTTCTTTTGCTAATGAAATGGCATTAAAATCAGAATTTTCTATATTTCCATGAATAATTGCAATTACTTTATTTAAAAAAATTAAGTTTTTATCCGTTACTATAATTTCTTTTTTTATTTGTTGTGGTAAGGAATTAACTTGGTATTTTTCTTGTAATTGTGCTCGTTTTTTTATCAGTTTTTTTATTCGTAATACGAGTTCTTTTTTACTAAATGGTTTTATTAAATAGGCATCTGCACCACTAGATAATCCTTTTAATTTATCTTCTTGTAAGGTTTTGGAGGTTAATATTATAATCGGTATATGATTTGTTACTTCGTTATTTTGTAATTTTTTTGTCAATTCAAAACCATCCATTATTGGCATCATTATATCGCTAATAATTAGATCTGGTATTTGTTTCATTGCTATTTCTAGACCTTGTTTCCCATTTTTAGCTTTAATTATTTTATAATCTTGTTTTAAACATCGTTGTATGTAATTTGCTATTTCTACATTATCTTCTACAATTAATATACAGTTTGTATCTTTTAAATAGTTATTTTCTTCTTCTAAAACCGTTTCTCGATATAATTGCTTTATCTGTTTTTGTTTTATTGCTTTAACTCTCGCTGTATTCTTAATAGGCAAACTTACTTTAAAATTAGTTCCTTGTTTTAGTTTGGAGGTTACTGTTATGGATCCAGACATCAATTCTACTAATTCTTTTGTTAATGACAAACCGATTCCTGTTCCTTGTGATATTTTAAAATTGTTGTCATTTACTTGATAAAAACGATCAAATATTTGTGTTAAATCTGTATTAGGAATACCATAACCTTCATCCAAAACGTGTATTTCTATATTGTTTTTTGCTCGTTGAATTTGTATGGTTATTGTAGTATTTTCGGAAGAAAACTTTAATGCATTAGAAATTAAATTCGTAAATATTTGGCGTATTTTTTCTGCATCAAAATCCATATAAAGTTGTTCAATATTCGTTTTAAAACGGATATTTATATTTTTTAAATTTGCAATACTTTCAAAACTATTTACGATATATTTTAGATAGATAACAATATCATTTTGAATTAAATGAAGGTGTAAATTACCTTGTTCTAATTTTGCTAAATCTAACATTTGATTGACTAAAGACAACAAATCATTGCTGCTTTTTTCTATTTTATCTAACGAATTTTTAGTTTCTTTTTTATCGGAATATTCTTCTTTTAAATTATCTAAAAATCCTAAAATAATGGTTAATGGTGTTCTAAATTCGTGTGTAATATTGGTTATAAATCGAGATTTTAAATTATCCAAATCTTTTAATCTAACCGATTCTTGATCTGCCAATCGTCTTTGTAATATTATGTTATAAAAAAAGTAAACCACACTTAAAAAGGATATTAAATACAATATATATGCAAATGTACTTTTGTACCATGGTGGAATTACTTTTAAATGAAGTTCTAATGGTGGTTTTAACCATATTTTCCCTCTAGAAGTTCCTTGTATTTGTAAGGTATATGAATTAGGTGTTAGGTTTAATAATTGTATTGAATTTTTATCTTTAAGACTGTTCCATTGTTTGTCTTCTGGCACTAATTTATAAACGTATTTAATATTATTATTTGGTCTAAAATCTAAAGCTGTAAAACTTAAATTTACGGGAAAATCATTGTAATTAATTTTAATTTCTTTTGTTAATGTAATATTTTTTTGCAGAATTTTATTGGTAGGATTTGGTTTTACTTCTTTATCTTTAATTGTAAATCCTGTAAATATTAAGTTACTCTCTTTATTTTGTTTATCTACTTGAGATGGTTTAAAATAATTGTATCCATTAATTCCTCCAAAATACAATATTCCTTCTTTTTTATCATTAAATGCCGCTCCAAGATTAAATTCGGTACTTTGTAAACCATCTTTTGGTGTATAATTAGAAAAAACACTTGTTTTTTTATTAAACCTATAGAGTCCTCCATTGGTACTTAACCATAAATTATCCAAATTATCTTCAAGAATATGATATATAAAAGTATTGTTTAATCCTTGTTTATTATGGTAACGTATAAATGTTTTACTTTCTTTATTGTATTGATGAAAACCATCTTGAGTTGCAATCCAAAGGGTGTTATTTTTATCGTGATAAGTATGTAATGTCGTATTACTATTTAAACTATTGGTATTTTTTTTTTGATGATAAAAATTAGTGAATCTAGGTTCGTTATAATTTTTTTTTGAAAATGTTAATTTATTCAATCCCTTTTCTGAAGTAATCCAATATGCTAAATCTTTATCTTGAGTAATATTATACGTATAGTTAGAACTTATTGCGTTTTTATTTGTATTGGTTTGATAGCGAATAAACGAATATGTATTTGTTTCTAAATTTCCTATAAACCGATTTACGCCTCCTCCGTATGTGGTTATCCAAACGGTTTTATTATGATCGATATAAATATTTCGTGTTATATTAGAGCTTAAGGATAGTGTATCTTTTATATTGTGATAAATTGATTTAATTTGTGGTTTATTAGGATTAAAATTAGTAAGATTTATTACCGAAACTCCTTTTATTGTTGCTAACCAAAGGTTGTTTTTAGCATCTACGGCCATTCCTCTAATAACATCATACGCTAATTTTTGTTGGGTATTTTTTTTTGTAATATAGGTAACTTTGTTATTACTATCTATGCAATTTAATCCTTTTTGAGTTCCTACAAATGTGTATTCTTTCTGTTTTAAAATAGACAATACAAAGCGGTTATTTATTGCTGGTTTAGTTTTGGTATTTATATGTTTAAATACTGGTTTTTCTAATGATGCTAAATCTAATTTATTAGTTCCTATAAAAAGAAGTTTATTGTTTATTAATATATCGTATATATGTCTTGAGGTAATTGTATTTGTATTGTTTTTATTTTCTTTATAACTAAAAACACGTTTAAATTCCGAAGTTAATAAATCAAATTTTGAAGCGATAAAAAGCCCATTATCGGTACCGATATAAAAAAAATTCTTATTAATCTTAATAGACTCTATGCTTTTTTTTAGAAACTTGTTCTTTTCAAGATAAATAGGTGTTAATTTTTTTTTTGGTACATTTAAAGTAAATAACCCTTGTGATGTACCTAGCCACATTATACCTTCGTTAAAAATTATTTTATGAATAGATCCTATTGATTTTTTTAATGGAATTTCTTTAAATTTTAGTGGTTGTTTGTTTTGTTTTTTTGCTACAAATACAAGACCTTCGGAAGTTCCTACATATAATTTTGTTTTATAAACAAATGTTGTGGTAAAATGTAATTTTTTAGTATTAAAATCAGTAATTATATTGGCGTTATAATCTTTATTTTGTTTTTTAAAAACGACAATTCCTTTGTTTAAAATAGTTCCATAGATTGTACCGTCTTTTGTTTTTGATAAACTTGTACAATTGCCTGTTTTTACGGTTGTTTTTTTAAATGAATCGGTTCTTGAATTATAAACACAAATACCATTATCATTAGTACCAATCCAAATATTGCCGTTATTATCTTCTAAAAGAGTATTTATAAAATTTCCAGAAATTGACAAACTGTCATTTTTTTTATTTTTATACGTTTTAAAAACACTACTATCAAAACGATTTAAACCATCTTGTGTACCAAGCCATAAAAAACCATTAGAATCTTTTACGATACAGCGAATTGTTTCTTGAGATAACCCCTCCTTTAAACCATAATGTTTAAAACTTAAATTTTGAGCATTTACATTGTGCTCAAAAAATACAATTATCCATATAAATAAAAGTATATTTTTAAAGGGTTTCATAATAAATTAATCTAACCTTTCTGTACGTTCTACTTTGGTAACAAAATATTTGGTATCTCCCAACCAAGGAAATGTTCCAAAACGCTCTTTGTAAGTTAACTTTACACGTTGTCCTTGCAGATTTTTTAAATCTTCTATTACTTGTTTATTTTTATCTTCTATAGAAAAATTAAACTGTAACTCTTCGGATATTCCTTGACTTAATTTGCCTTCCCAAGTTTTAAAAATAATTCCTTTATTACTAATTTTAACCAATTCTCCAGCTCTATAACCTTCACTAAAGGTCATATAATATACTGCAACAAAATACAACGCAAGTAATAAAATTGCTCCGATTATTATTTTAATTAAAAACTTTCTCATCTTTTTATATTTTGGTTTAATGTAGGTTTAATAATTTCGATTAGAATTAATAATAAATGAAATCTGTAACAAAAGTACTTTTTTTGCTACACATAGATGTGCATACGTATTAAAATTGCAAATTTGATTATAAGTACAACCATTTTAAGGCAAATAACTAATTGTTAATATTCATTTAATACCGCTTTAAAATTCGTACTTTTGTTAACTATTTAATTAACCTTTAAAACTTAAAAAACTATGATTCTTAGTATTGACATTCCAAATTTAGTATGGTTTATTCCTATTATTTTCTTAATTCTTTCTGGATTTTTTATTGTAAAGCAACAAACCATTGCAGTTGTAGAGCGTCTTGGTAAATTTTCCAAAGATTATGGAGCGGGATTTAATTTTAAAGTTCCTCTTATAGATAAAGTTGTTGGTCGTATTAGTTTACGTATCCAACAATTAGATGTTATTGTAGAAACAAAAACACAAGACGATGTGTTTGTACATTTAAAGATTTCGGTACAATTTCAAATTCAACGAGATCATGTGTATAATGCATTCTATAAATTACAGAACCCACACGAACAAATTACTGCATTTATTTTTGATACAGTAAGAGCCGAAGTGCCTAAAATGCGTTTGGATGATGTTTTTGTTAAAAAAGAAGAGATTGCTTTAGCGATTCAACGCGAACTTAAAGAGGCAATGTTAGACTATGGTTACGATATTGTAAAAGCATTAGTAACAGATATTGATCCTGATGAAAACGTAAAAATTGCGATGAATCGTATTAATGCAGCAGAACGTGAAAAAACAGCAGCACAACACGAAGGAGACGCACAACGTATTTTAATTGTTGAACGTGCAAAAGCGGAAGCAGAATCTAAACGTTTACAAGGTAAAGGTATTGCCGATCAACGTAGAGAAATTGCTCGTGGTTTAGAAGAAAGTATGGAGGTTTTAAACAGAGCTGGTATTAACTCTCAAGAAGCATCTGCTTTAATTGTAATTACGCAACATTACGATACTTTACAAAGTATAGGTCAAGATACAAACTCTAACTTAATTTTATTGCCTAATAATCCTAATGCTGCCAGTTCGATGCTTAATGATATGGTTACTAGTTTGGTTGCTGCCAATAAAATTAATGAATCTTCTAAAATTAAAAAAATAGATAAAAATTAAATTTAGATTTTCATCTAATAAAAAAACCGACAAGATGGTAACATCTTGTCGGTTTTTTATTCGTAATCTTTTTAAAGAATTCTCTTTAACTATTTTGTTTCCTCTTTTTTTACTTCATCCTCTTTAGAAGCATCTTTAAATTCTTTAATTCCAGAACCCAGACCTTTCATTAATTCTGGTATTTTTTTTCCACCAAAAAGTAATAAGACAACAATTGCAATAAGAATAACTTGTGGCATTCCTATCATTCCTAAAAATATATTTTGTGCTATCATTTTATAAGTATTTAGAGGACAAATTTAGTATTTATTTATAGAATAGTATAAAGAATTCTATATTAAATAACTTTTACAGCAGTTCCAGTAACAGAAACAACGGTTTTATAACGTTGTTCCATTAATTCAATATCGACATTAATTCCGATAATTGCATTTGCTTTTAAAAGTGCTGCATTTGCCTGTAATTGTTGAAATGCAGCTTCTTTGGAAGCATTGATACTATCGTTTATATTGTCTTTAAAAACTGCTTGTTTTTGAGAAGAAACTCCCGTAACAATTCCTAAATAATCTATTATTTTATGTCCTTCAATGGCATTTGATGTTGTTAAAATCATGGTTTATATTCTTTTATAAAGAATTGTGAAGGTATTCTTTTTATTTTATTAATAACCTCCATTCGATAAAAATTCATCAAATTCGAAGAAAATCTAAATAAAAGGCAATCTTTTTTGAATATTTTTTAAGAAATAACAGATTATACCTTAAAAATTATTCTTCAAATATCACCATTTCTTCATTTTCTGTAAATAGAAGTCTTAGTTAAACTTAGGTTAATACATAAAAATAGATAGAAATAAAATGACATATACTTCCTATTAATACAAATACATGAAATATAGCATGGTTGTATTTTAGTTTATTTATACTGTATAAAACAGCTCCTAAGGTATAGGATATTCCTCCTGCTAACAACCAATAAATTCCTTCAATAGGTAAATTTTGTAGTAATGGTTTTATGGCAAAAACTATAATCCAACCCATTAACACATATATTATTGTAGATAATCTATCGTATTTTCCTGTAAAAAATAATTTTAATATGACTCCTGTTATTCCAAAAAACCAAGTAATTCCAAAAATCCACCAACCAATTTTTCCGTTTAATGTTACTAAGGTAAACGGTGTATATGTTCCTGCAATAAGTATATAGATAGATGCGTGGTCAAAAATATTAAGCTTCGTTCTAAGTTTTAATTCTTGTGATTTATGATAAAGTGTAGAAGCGGTATATAATACCAGTAAACTTACGCCATAAATACTAAAACTAACAATATGCCAGACAGTACCGTAAATACTTGCTTTTAGTATTAAAAAAAATAATGCGACAACACTTAATAGAATTCCTATTCCGTGTGTAATGATATTTAATTTTTCTTCTTTTAATTCGTAGTATGTAGGTGTATAAGTATTTTTCATATTTTTGTTAACTTGTTAATCTAACGGAATAGAAAATAAAAAAGTATTGACTATATAACTTAAAGTTATCATACCAATTTATAAAAATCTAAAAATAAAAATTTTACAACCATGTTGACATACAGTTGTCACTATCGTAAATTAAATTTGTAATGTATTAAAAATAACATTAAAAAATTTAAAAAGAAGATAGTAATTTTAAACAATAATCATGGCGGTTTAATAAACAGCAAGTAGTAAACCAAAGGAAAACGATTGCCAAAATAGCAAGAAGGAACACAACTATACGAAGGCGATTTAGACAAAGAACAACACTTTTATGTACTCACAGAAACAAAAACACCAGCCATATTAACAGAAAATTTTTTTTATAGATAATGAAGACGAATGTAAAAATATTTCAAATCTGTTTAGCGTATTTTGAAATTGAATTGGTATCAGAGCAATAGTAAGAGTAAAAAAAGAGTTATACAATTAATAAAACCACAAAACGATGAAAATAATAAAAAGTAAAAAAGTAAAAAGCGCAATATTAGTATGGATAATAAGTGTGCTATTATTGTCTTGTACTACATTTAAAACAGCACTGTATAATCAATATAGTATAGAAAGAAGTATCTCACTAAAAGTAGAAGCCTTAGAATTAATGAACGAAGCAACCGAACCATATACAGAACATATCGAGGAAATAAAAAATTATTTAAAAGAATTTCAAAAATTAGAAGCGTATGAAAAAAATAGAGAAAACAACGAGCTCTCGTATGAAATGCTACAACGAATAGGAAACCCAGAAAACAATTTATTGGGAGGGTTTTTAAAACGTTGGAAAGAAAAACGAACCATATCAAAAGTAATGGTTACGGCATCAAAAGAGCAAATAAGCGACGCATTTGATTTATTAATAAAATACGAATCCAAAAAGAATAAGAAAAACAAAGAAGAAATTTCAAAATATTTAACAAACTAAAAAAAACAGTTATGGACTTTGATAAAATAATAAAAGAGCTAAAAAATAATTTAATAAACGTAACAAAAGAAATTTTTTTTGAATTTAAAAACGAAGGAAAAAAAGATATGGAAGCATTTTTAAAAAGCTCTGAAAACAAACTAAAAAAATGGACAGAATTATTAAAAAAAGGAGATTTAACCATAGACGATTTTGAATGGTTGGTTAAAAGTCAAAAAGATTTATTAATTATGAATGCATTATATCAAACAGGAACATCAAAAATAAAATTAGGACATTTTAAAAATAAAGTGATTAAAACAATAATAAAAACAATTGTAACAATCGTTTTATAAAACCAAT
>JALSLK010000120.1 GCA_026988355.1 Flavobacteriaceae bacterium | reverse complement strand
ACTACAAATAAAACATCTGCTAATTCTTCGCCGAGATCTTTGTTTTTATCACTATCTTTTTCGCTTTGTTCGCCATACCTACGTGCAATAATCCTAGCAACTTCGCCAACTTCTTCGGTAAGTTGAGCCATATTGGTCAATTCATTAAAATAGCGAACGCCGTGATTTTTAATCCAATCATCTACCGTTTTTTGTGCATTTTGTATATTCATTTTATAATTAATTATGCGCATTCAAAAATACAAAAATTAAATTCCTTAAATTTGTTACGAATGAAAATACATTTATTAAATACCGTTATTTCGTGGTTTCTTAAAAAGAGAAAACATCAAATGGAATTGTTTTTAAAATATCCAGTCGATGTACAACACGAATTATTACTGCGACTAATACAAACAGCAAAAAATACAGAAATAGGCAAAGAATTTGACTTTTCTACGATAACTAATTATAAAACCTTTTGCGAACGAGTTCCAATACGAAAGTACGAAAGCATAGAATATATGATTGAACGAGCAAGAAAAGGATCTCCTAATATTTTTTGGCCATCAAAAATAAAATGGTTTGCAAAATCATCAGGTACAACAAATTCTAAGAGTAAATTTATTCCAGTAAGCGATGAAGCATTAGAAAACTGCCATTATAAAGCAGTAAAAGACATGCTGTGTTTGTACGTAAATAATAATGAAGACACCAAGATGTTTTCAGGTAAAAATTTGCGTCTAGGCGGAAGTAGTGCCGTTTATGAAGATAACGATACGTATTTTGGTGATTTATCGGCTATAATTATCGAAAATTTACCACTTTGGGCAGATTACAGTTCAGCACCAAAACAAAAAACAGCATTATTAGGCGATTGGGAAACAAAAATGGATATTATTGTTGCCGAAACTATCGATAAAGATATTACCAATTTAGCAGGAGTGCCATCATGGATGTTGGTGTTACTAAATAAAGTTTTAGAAGTAACAGGAAAGAATAATATCTTAGAAGTATGGCCAAATTTGGAAGTTTATTTTCATGGAGGAGTAAATTTCAATCCATATCGAGAGCAGTATAAAAAAATAATTCCGAAAGCAGATTTTAAATATTACGAAACCTATAATGCAAGCGAAGGTTTTTTTGCGATTCAAGACCGAAATAATTCCGAAGAATTGTTATTGATGTTAGACTATGGTATATTTTATGAATTTATTCCGATGGAATCGTTTGATGGAGAAAACTCCATTGCAATACCTCTAGAAAAAGTAGTATTAAACAAAAATTACGCATTGGTCATAACGACAAATGCAGGTTTATGGCGTTATTTAATAGGAGATACGATAAAATTTACTTCTACAAATCCATATCGTATTAAAATAACAGGCAGAACCAAACATTTTATCAATGCTTTTGGAGAAGAATTAATTATTGACAATGCAGAAGAAGCCTTAAAGCATGCTTGTAAAAAAACCAATGCCGAAATTTTAGAATACACAGCAGCTCCCATATTTATGAAAGACGATGCAAAAGGAGCACACGAATGGTTGATTGAATTTTCTAAAAAACCAAACAATATCGATTTTTTTACAGAAATTTTAGATAATGCCTTAAAAGCAATAAATTCCGATTACGAAGCAAAGCGATTTTTAAATATCACATTAGATATGCCAAGAGTTCAAATTGCAAAAAAAGGATTGTTTTATAGTTGGTTAAAGAAAAACAACAAACTTGGCGGACAGCATAAAGTACCTCGACTATGCAATACAAGACGCATTATGGACGAAATGAAAAACCTTTAAAAAAAATAGCAATTATTGCTCTAATACCTTTTGTAGAATAGGATCGATACCATTTATATAATGATGTATTGTATATTCTACCAAAATCTTAGGTTTTATAGTAATGGTTTCTAATTTTAGTAACGGATAGCTAATTTTAAATCTAGAATTTGGTAAATAAAAAGAACTCATTTTATCCGTATCGTTAATTGTTCCAGTAAATTTTTCTCCAATAACAATAGCTTTCGTTTGTTTTTTAAAAGCTAAAATTGCTTTTATTCCCGAAGAATGTATGGTTTTATCAACCAATAAATAAATTCGATTTCGTTTATTAATTCGCTTTATATTTTTTATTTTATCAATAAAAGATTGTAAGGCTAGTATATTTCCCTTTTTATTTCCTCTTAAATCAATAAATAACTTTTTATATCGTTTTTTATTAAATTTTCGCACTAAATTTTTAGTAAAATTGCTAAATTTTGGAGCATCGTAGACGGATTGTAATCGCATGTCGTACTTTTTAGCACAATCTAAGGCAGTCCAACCCAAGCTATCTTTCATTTTTATAAAATACTCATTGCTTAAACCAACATTGTATTTAAAAAATATTTGCTGCCCAAAATTGATACCATACATCCAAAACCAACGATTCTTTTTTTCTTTATAAAAAGGCGTTTTTAATGGAATGATTTCCAGTAAATCCGCTTCATCAAAATCTTGAATAAATGGAATTTTTACCGTTAATTTCTTTTTATCTTTGCAGAGTAAAGTCAATTTTAAAGTATCCGTTTTAGAAATATCTAAAAATTCTAATAAAGATTTATAGGCTAATTTTTTTGGCGAAAAAGGAATACTATTTTTTATGCGTTGAACTATTTTATCTATAGGAATTTCATTTATAGCAAGTAGTTTTTTTGCTAAAATAAACTCAAAATCAGCATGTGTTTTTAAGACGTAATAATTCTTTTTAAAACAAGCTATCTCAAAAGGGAATTTAGTATAATTTTCTTTTGCAACCGTTAAATTAATCTCTTTAAAAGAGTGTATTATTTTTTTTAATTCCCAATACGTTTGTGCTTTACTTTGTAAATTTACGTTACTTTTTAATTGGTTAATTTGATTTTTAAATTCGTTTTTAGAAATCGAATAAAACAAATAATCTTTAGATAAAAGTCTGTTTTGTAATGTATCTAAATCTGTTTTCCAATCTAAAAAAGTATTGTTTTGAGCAAAAGTTTGAAAATACAGTATACTTACAAAAAAGAACATAGCAATTCTTCTCATAATCATAGTAATTTTGTATAAAGGTAATTAAAAAAAATTAATTTATTACTTTTGAAAAAAACAAAATAAATGCCATTAGTAAATCCACTTTCTCCAGACAGCAATCCAGATGTAAAAAAATTAGCCGAATTTTTTAATGAAACACTTGGGTTTTGTCCAAACTCCGTTTTAACCATGCAAATTAGACCAGAAATTGCACGTTCTTTTATAACACTAAATAAGGCAGTTATGGCAAATAAAGGAAAAGTTACTTCTGCATTAAAACGCTTAATTGCATACGTAAGTAGTAACGCAACAGGTTGTAGATATTGTCAAGCACATGCTATACGAGCAGCAGAACGTTATGGTGCAAATCAAGAACAGCTAAATAATGTTTGGGAATATAAAACACACAAAGCATTTAACGAAGCAGAACGAGCAGCCTTAGATTTTTCGATTGCAGCATCCATAATTCCAAACAATGTAAATAAAGAAATTCAAGATAATTTACATAAATATTGGGACGATGGCGAAATTGTAGAAATGTTAGGAGTTATTTCGCTTTTTGGTTTTTTAAACCGATGGAACGATAGTATGGGAACAACATTAGAAAAAGAGGCAATTGATAGCGGAAAAACATACCTTAATATCTCTGGTTGGGAAGTTGGAAAACATCATTAACCCCTTATAACCTCAGTTCGAGTGATTATTTTATTTCCCACCAACAACAATAACAATTTCGCCTTTAGGAGCATTATTTTCAAAATGAAGTAATACTTCTGTTATTGTTCCTCGAATGGTTTCTTCGTATAGTTTGCTCAATTCTCTAGAAACAGAAATTGGTCGTTCGGCACCAAAATAAGCGATAAACTGTGTAAGTGTTTTTACTAATTTATGAGGCGAAACATAAAAAATTATGGTTCGTGTTTCTTCGGCGAGTAATTTTAATCTCGTTTGTCTTCCTTTTTTTGGAGGTAAAAAACCTTCAAAAACAAATCTATCATTTGGTAATGCACTATTTACTAGAGCAGGAACAAAAGCGGTTGCGCCAGGCAGACATTCAATAGTAATATTATTTTGTACACAAGCTCTAGTTAATAAAAAACCAGGATCCGAAATTGCAGGAGTTCCAGCATCACTTATTAATGCAATAGTTTCGCCATTTTTTAATTTTTGTATGATGCCATTTACAGTTTTATGCTCGTTGTACATGTGATGACTTTGCATCTGTGTGGAAATCTTAAAATGCTTTAATAATTTTCCAGAAGTTCTGGTATCTTCAGCAAGAATTAAGTCCACATCTTGAAGCACTTTTACAGCTCTAAAAGTTAGGTCATCTAAATTACCAATAGGTGTAGGAACAATGTATAGTTTCATTAAGGCAAAGGTAATATAAACGCATCGAATTGCAAATTTATACCAATTTGATTTTTTGGCTTATTTTAATGTCCACTTGGTATTATATCGAATTTAGATTATAAATTAATTTTCTTTTTAATAACGGTAGCATCATTAACAACAAAAGGAGTCGGAAAAATAGTATTGTTTGTTCTTGGTTTTACTTGTAATTGTTGGTTAGTAAGTAAATCATAAGCAGTATCGTACAATATTAAATCTAATTTTTCTTTTACAGACAAGCTAAATTCTAAATCTAAAAATTCATTTTGTTCTGTAAAATAGTAACTCAGTAATGTTTTTCTAAATTCTGTATTAATTCCTTTAGGTAAAGTAACTCCATTTACTTTAAAAGAATTCAAATAAACAACATTATTGGCTAAAATTTCCATTCGATTGGTTTTTCTTTGCGGAATTATCTGAAGATGAATTTGTCTTTGTGTACCAACAATAGTATCTTTTAATTTATGAATTAGAGGGGCTTTTAATGGTATTACATCTGTTTTTTTATATAACTTATAGTTTGTTTTGTATTTACTATCCAACACATTTTTATTAAAACTTCCTTTGGTAGGGTCTTCTCCTAAATATGTTTTTGTATAATCATTTACGGTAGTTTCGTAACTGGCAAAATAGGCTTCATTTGTATCGGCATCAACAATATATACTAAGCTTGTTGGTTTTTTTCGTGTTTTATTATAACTAGATTGGAACGATGCAGTAATTAGAGCTAATATTCCAATTCCTAAAAATAAATAAGATAATTTTTTTGTGTTTCTTATTTTTTTAATTACAGGAACGAGTAAACCAAAAAGTAATACTGTAAAAGCGGTGCTTACGGCTAACATTTTTAATCCCAATCCAATAGGAAACATTTTGATTAATGGAGCAAAGACAATTAATGTTGGTAAAGCCAAAAACGTACTTATTACAATTTTAAACTTTCTACTTCTCTTAGAAAATAATAACATTGCAAGTGTAGCAAGAGCCAAATACACAGGAAAAATAAAAAAGGAAGCTCCTTTAAGATAAATAACGATTAATAAATTAATAACTCCCCAAATAAATAATGGAGCTACTAATAAATTGGCAGCAGAATATTTTTTAAAATAATGTTGGTAAAATCGAAAGGTAATTCCTAAAGTTAATGCTACAAAAGCAGCGATATATAAATGGCCATTATAGGTAAAACCATGTAGAATATCGTTGTATTGTGGATGGATTATTTTTAGCAGTTTCCATCCAAAAATTGCCAAGATTACACCAACAAACATGGCTCCCAAAAAAGGTTTAAATCCAGCAAACATAGCAGGAGTTGTTAGTTTCATTTTTTGAACACCAGTAAATGTAATTCCAAAAAATAAAATTGCTCCAAAAATAAACAGAAAAATAATCCATGAAAAAGGATACGTAATTAATCCTAATTTTGGAAAACTAAAATAAACATCGTCTGTTGTAGCATTCAAATTTTCAAGATTATTATTTGCAAAATAGTTGAGCATTGTAACTAAATAATCTCCTTGTTGCTCTAGTGTATTTCGATCTAAATTTTCATAAGTATCTTGTGCAGTATGATAATCAAAATGGTCATCAATAAAAGCAAAATTAAATCCGTTAAGATTTCCTTCTTCTCTAAAAACGGTCAAATCCGTATCGTTTGGTAGCATTTTATAAATACTATACATTAGCGAATTTGCTACAGGAAATTTTGGTTTTGCTTTTTTAAACGCTTGAATTAATTCTTTATTCCCTCCATTTGTTTCGAGTAACATATAACTTGGACCTCCACTTCCTCTTGCTTCAAAATTAAGAACCAAACCAATATCTTTTGCCCATGCATGATGGTTTACAAAAGCAGCAGCACCAAGTAATCCAATTTCTTCGGCATCTACAAACAAAATAATAATATCGTTTTTTGGTTTTTTACCAGTTTCTAAAAATGCCCGTACACCTTCTAAAATAGTAACGACACCGCTACCATCATCACTTGCGCCATAAGACGAATGTACAGCACTGTCGTAATGAGATAATAAAACGACTGCTTTTCCTGTTTCTGTACCTTTAATACGTGCTATAATATTTTGTGCTTTTACAGCAGCACGCCATTTTTTATTGATTGCAATTTGATTTTGAGTTTCTACTTGTAAGCCTAATTTTTCTAATTCTTTTATTAAATAATTTTTGACTTTAGTGTGTTCTGCTGTACCAATATAATGAGGTTTTTTGGTAATTTCTTTTAAATGAAGTAACGCTCTTTCTGTTGAAAATTCATTTTTCGGAGTGTTTAAATCACTTATTTTTGAAGGTAATAAAGAGGTAATACTCCAATAAATAGTAAATACAATTAATAAAAACGAAATTGTAGAGGTATAGTTTGGCTTCATTTTAAGGTAGTTTTATGTTTGTTAATTTAGGATAAAAAATTGGATTTCACAAAAATAAGTTTCTACTTCTTTAGAATCTTCCACTTTCTATTCTAAAAACCCTTTTTTAACCAATAAAGGCTCAATTATTGGATCTCTACCTAGGAAATCTTTATATAAATCCATACCAGATTTAGAACCTCCAGCAGCTAACATAGCTCTGTATTTTTTTGCTAATTCTGGATTAAATATATCTCCTGTTTTTTTAAATTCATTAAACGTATCTGCATCTAAAACTTCCGACCATAAATACGAATAATATCCAGACGAATATCCTCCAGAAAATATATGCTGGTAATAATTACTTCTATATCTTGGTAAAATTTCGTCTATTAGTCCTATTTTTTGCATTGCTGCTTTTTCAAAAGCGTTTACATCTTGTTGTTTTGTATTGGTTAAAGTATGCCAATTCATATCCAAATATGCAGCAGCCATATATTCTACGGTTCTAAAGCCTTCATTAAAATTATTTGCATTGTTCATTTTTTTGATTAGTGCAGCAGGAATTACTTCTCCTGTTTTATAATGTTTTGCATACGTTGCTAAAACTTCTGGTTCGCTCATCCAATTTTCCATTACTTGCGATGGAAATTCTACGAAGTCTCTAGGTACATTTGTTCCAGACATAGAACCATATTTTACGTGCGATAATAAACCGTGTAAAGCATGTCCAAATTCATGAAAAACAGTTTGTGCTTCTGTAAAAGATAATAAAGAAGGTGTGTCTTTTGTTGGAGCAGGATAATTAAAATTATTCGTTACAATTGGAGTAACAAATTTGTTAACATTCGATTGCATACGCAATTCATTCATCCAAGCACCACCTCTTTTACTTTCTCGAGCAAAGAAATCAAAATAAATAACACCTAGATGTTTTCCATTTTCTAAAACTTCGTAAACTTGTTGGTCTTTATGCCATTTTGGGACGTTATTTAGTACTTTAAATGTCATACCAAATAATTTATTAGCTAAATTAAAAGCACCTTCACGTACGTTATTAAACTCAAAATACGGTCTGGTTTCATCTTCGTTAAAATTATACCGTTTTGCTCTTACTTTTGCCACATAATAACGCCAATCACTTCCTCTAAATGTACCTTTTACACCTTCATTTTTCATCATTTCTGCTAATGCGTTTCTATCTTTTTTTGCCATTGCTAAAGCAGAAGGCCATAACTTATCCATTAATTGATATACGTTCTTCGATTTAGCAGCCATTCTATTCGATAAAATATGGTCTGCCCAAGTATCAAAACCAAGTAAATTTGCTTTCTCTACACGTAAAGCAGTCATTTCGCTTATTACAGCTTTGTTATCTTTTGCATTATCATTATCTCCTCGTTTAGCATATCCTTGAAATAATTTTTCTCGCATTTCTCGGTTTGGCGATGTTTGTAAAAACGGATTGATACTTGGTCGTTGTAATGTAAATGACCAACCAGAATCGTGTCCTCGTTTTTTAGCTTCCGAAGCAGCTAAAGCAACTAGGCTTTCAGATAAATTTCCTAAGTCTTCTTTATTGTTTGTATGTGCTTCAAAAGCGTTTGTTTCATCTAAAAGATTTGCGCCAAATTTTATAGCTAAAGCAGATAATTTTTTATTTATTTCTTTTAATCGCTCTTTGTCTTTTCCTTCTACATTTACTCCTGCTCTTATATAGTTTTGATAGGTTTCTTCTAATAAATGTAATTCTTCTTTTCCTAAATTTAAGTTGTCTTTTTCGTTATAAACTGTTTTAATTCGTTTAAACAAATCGGAATTTAATTGTATTTCATCAAAATGAGCAGTCATTTCTGGACCAATTTTTTTCTCAGATTCCTTTAAAATATCATCTGTGTTTGCAGCAGTAACCGCATAAAACACATTCGCTATTTTCTTTAAATCTGCACCGCTAAACTCTAATGCCTCGATGGTATTTTTAAAAGTAGGTTTTTCCTTATTATTTATAATTTCGGCAATTTCGGCACTTTGTATTTTAATAGCTTCTCGTAATGCAGGTAAGTAATCGTCGCTTTTAATTATATCAAAAGGCGGAACACCAAAAGGAGTATTCCACTCTGCTAATAATGGGTTATTCATAGTAGAATTGGTTTTACTGTTGGTTTTAGAATCTGTTTTAGATTCATTTTTACAAGAAATTAGTGTAATAACACCAATTAATATAATTATTATTTTTTTCATTTTAATGGAATTAATTAACGCAAGATACGACTTTTTTAAAAGTAGGTTTCCGTAAAGAAAAGAGTAGTAGTACCAACACAATCAAATAATTTAATTATATTTGAGAGAAAATCTTATCAAAATAACATGAATGCACACGAAATAGATTATAAAATTTACGGAGAAGAAATGCAATTTGTTGAAATAGAATTAGATCCAGAAGAAGCTGTTATTGCCGAATCTGGTAGTTTTATGATGATGGAAGACGATATTAAAATGAATACTATGTTTGGCGATGGTTCGCAACAAGAAACAGGTTTTTTTGGTAAATTACTCTCTGCAGGAAAGCGTGTGTTAACTGGCGAAAGTTTATTCATGACTGTTTTTCATAATGCAGGTATTTTAAAAAGAAAAGTATCCTTTGCATCGCCATATCCAGGAAAAATAATTCCGATAGATTTAAGCGAAGAAAACGGAAAATTTATTTGTCAAAAAAACGCATTTTTATGTGCAGCAAAAGGAGTTTCTATCGGAATAGAATTCTCTAAAAAACTAGGAAGAGGCTTTTTTGGAGGCGAAGGGTTTATTATGGAAAAATTGGAAGGAGATGGTTTGGCATTTATGCATGCAGGAGGAACGGTACATAAAATAAATTTATACCATGGCGAAAAAATAAGAGTAGATACAGGTTGTGTTGTAGGGTTTTCAAGTACGGTAGATTATGATATTGAATTTGTAGGCGGAATTAAAAATACCATTTTTGGAGGCGAAGGGCTCTATTTTGCAACCTTACAAGGCACAGGAACTGTTTATGTACAATCGTTACCATTTAGCAGATTAGCAGATAGAATCATAGCATCTGCGCCAAGACTTGGTGGAAAAGATAAAGGAGAAGGAAGTATTCTAGGAGGGTTAGGTAATTTAATTGATGGTGATAATAGATTTTAAAAATGGAATGTAAAAACTGTCAAACACAATTATCTGAAACCGCTAAATTTTGTTTTAACTGTGGTGCAAAATATATAGGATATAGATTAAATTTTAAAACGATAACCGAAGAATTATTTACCACTTTTATAAGTTGGGACAATAAATTTTTTAAAACGTTTTCACATCTTATAACCAAACCTCAAGAAGTAGCAAATAGCTATTTAGAAGGTGTTCGTAAGCGTTACATGCGACCTTTTTCATATATGATAATTGCACTTACGTTCTATGGAATTTATATGTATTTTGCCAAGGATATATTAATGGAATTAGTTTCTACACTAGATGCTAATACGCCTGTTAATCCAAACCCTAAAATTCAAAAATTCCAAGATAATTTTAATGACAAATGGTTTACTTTTATAACGAAATATTATAATATTTTTACTTTTTTATCTATTCCATTATTAGCTTTTATTAATAAAATAATTTTTAAAAAAAGAAATCTCGTAGAGCATAGTGTTACTTTATTATATGCCTATGCAACCTACTTAATTATGACTAGCTTTTTGGGTTTTATTTTTTTAATATTTCAAGTAGATTTTCAATTTTATTTATCCATTAATTATTTTCTTATGATTGGATATCACATGTATTTTTATAAAAAAACATTTCAATTAAGTCTAGGTAAAACGCTATTAAAAACCCTATTATTTTGGTTGCTTATATTCGCTTTTTATTTGGTAATTGTTATTCTCGGAATAATTGCAGTTTTTGTACTTGTAAAATTTAAAATAATAACATTTTAACAAGCCTTTTTAGATGAAATTTCCCAAAAAATTACAAGGAGCAAACTCACTACTTGCAAAAAGTCTTACCAAAGCTATTTTTGAAGAGTTAAAAGAAAAAAAAACAACAAATAATTTTACATTAAAAAAAGTTATAAAATCAGGTGTAAAAAACATAGATAGTAGTATTGGTGCTTATGCAGGAGACAAAGAAACATACACCGTTTTCGCAGCATTATTTGATAAAATTATTGCAGAATACCACAATTTTAAGAAAGAAGACTTACATCAATCTAACTTAAATCCAGAAGATTTATTTGCTCCAAATCTAGATATAGAAGGAAAATATATAATTTCTACCAGAATTCGCGTTGCTAGAAATATAAAAGATGTTTCTTTAGGAACGGCAATTTTAAAAAAACAAAGAAATGAAATCGAAAATCGAGTTTCAACAATATTAAAATCGCTGAAAGGAGAATTAGCAGGAAAATATTATGCATTAAAAGGGATGCGTAAAGAAGAAAAAGAATCTTTGATTTCAAATCATTTTTTATTTAAATCAGACGATCGTTTTTTAGAAGCAGCAGGATTACATAGAGATTGGCCAAATGGTAGAGGTATTTTTCATAATAACGATAAAACTTTTTTAGTTTGGATTAATGAAGAAGACCATCTCCGAATTATCTCTATGCAACAAGGAGGAAACATAAAAGAAGTATTTGTACGATTGGTACATGCAATCGAAAAAATTCAGCAAAAAATAGACTTTGCTTACGATAAACATTTAGGATATATTGCCACCTGTCCAACAAATTTAGGAACAGCCATGCGAGCAAGTGTACATATAAAATTACCAAAGTTAGGAGAAAATAAAAAAACATTTAAAGTCATAGCAGATAAATATAAAATACAAATTAGAGGAATAGATGGAGAACATTCTAAAAGCAAAGAAAATATTTACGATATTTCTAACAAACAAAGATTGGGAGTTTCTGAAGTAGCATGTGTGCAAGACATGTATTATGGCGTAGTAGCACTTATAAAAAAAGAAAAAGAATTGGAAAATAATACCAAGTTGACCTCAAAATAAACCAATAAGTTTATCTTTGCAGATGCATTATTTTTGTTTTCGAATTAACGGAGAAACAAATAAACAAATCCACGATAAAAAGATGAAGTATTTCCATAACGATATAGAAAAAAAATGGCAAAAAATTTGGGCAGATAACCAAACTTTTAAAGCCTCAAACAATAGCGAAAAACCAAAATATTACGTTTTAGATATGTTTCCTTATCCAAGTGGTGCAGGTTTACATGTTGGTCATCCGTTAGGTTATATTGCCAGTGATATTTATGCGCGTTATAAACGTCATAAAGGCTTTAATGTATTGCATCCACAAGGTTATGATAGTTTTGGTTTACCTGCCGAACAATACGCAATTCAAACTGGGCAACATCCTGCAAAAACTACCGAAGCCAACATAAAAACCTATCGAAAACAATTAGATCGTATTGGTTTTTCATTTGATTGGTCAAGAGAACTCCGTACTTCAAATGCTGATTTTTATAAGCATACTCAATGGATTTTTACCGAATTGTTCAATTCATATTATTGTAATATTGATAACAAAGCATTTCCTATAACGGAATTAGTTACAGAATTAGAAAAAAATGGTAACGCAAAAGTAAATTCGCCTTGCGATGAAGATACACCACAAATATCTGCAAACGATTGGAATAATTTTTCCGATAAAGAAAAACAAGAGTTTCTATTAAAATATAGAATGACGTATCTTAGCGAAACTACCGTAAATTGGTGTGCCGAATTAGGAACCGTTTTAGCAAATGACGAAATAGTAAATGGTGTTTCCGAACGTGGCGGACATGCTGTAATTCAGAAAAAAATGATGCAATGGTCTATGCGAATTTCGGCTTATGCACAACGCTTATTAGACGATTTACAAGGTTTAGATTGGCCACAACCAATTAAAGATATTCAAACCAATTGGATTGGAAGAAGTCAAGGAGCGATGGTTTCTTTTAACGTCATTGCGAAGAAGGAACGACTGAAGCAATCTGTTTCTGTTTTCACAACAAGACCAGACACCATTTTCGGTGTTAGTTTTATGACTTTAGCACCAGAACTTGATTTGGTTAAAGAAATAACAACTCCAGAACAAAAAGAAGCCGTAGAAGCGTATATAAAAGCAACTGCAAAACGTAGCGCAAGAGATAGAGAAAGCGATGTTAAAAACATTTCGGGCTGTTTTACTGGTGCTTATGCAGAACATCCGTTTACCAAAGAACCAATACCAATTTATATTGGCGATTATGTATTGGCAGGTTACGGTACAGGTGCAGTAATGGCTGTTCCTTGTGGAGATCAACGTGATTATGACTTTGCTAAACACTTTGATTTGCCAATTCCTAATATATTTAAAGATGTAGATATTTCTGAAAACGCACACGAAGATAAAGGAAATACTATTATAGATAATTCCGATTTTTTAACCGATTTACCATATAAAAAAGCCTTCAAAACCGTAATTTACGAAATGGAAAAAAATGGTTTTGGATACAAAAAAATAAATTATCGTTTACGTGATGCTGTTTTTTCTCGTCAAAGATATTGGGGCGAACCTTTTCCTGTTTATTACAAAGACGGAATGCCACAAATGATTGCAAAAGAACATTTGCCAATCCGTTTACCAGAAGTAGAAAATTATTTACCAACAAGCGATGGGAAACCACCTTTAGGAAATGCTTCTGTTTGGGCTTGGGACTGTGAAACCGCAGCCGTAGTTAGTAATGACAAAATTAATAACACCACAATTTTTCCGTTAGAATTAAACACCATGCCAGGTTGGGCAGGAAGTTCTTGGTATTTTAACCGCTATATGGATGCGCATAATACCGAAGAATTTGCCTCACAAGAAGCACTTAATTATTGGCAAGATGTAGATTTATATATTGGTGGCTCCGAACACGCAACTGGTCATTTATTATACTCTCGTTTTTGGCAAAAATTCTTGTTTGATTTAGGATACGTGCCTAAAAAAGAATTCGCTAAAAAATTGATTAACCAAGGAATGATTTTAGGAGAAAGTGCTTTTGTTTATAGACTTGTTTATACAAATCAATTTATATCAAAGAATCGTTTTAAAAATTTATTAAATAATAAAAATTTATTACCAAAAGAAGAAAAATTAATTTCTAAAAATTGGAATAATGATGAAAAAGGATTAATATACCAATCCATTCATATTGATGTGTCATTGGTAAATAATTCAAATGAACTAGATATTGAAGCATTTAAAAACTGGCGTAAAGAATATAAAGATGCTGAGTTTATCTTAGAAGATGATAAATACATCGTCGGTATAGAAGTAGAAAAAATGTCTAAATCAAAATACAACGTAGTAAATCCAGATTTGATTTGCGAAGAATACGGAGCAGATAGTTTGCGTTTATTTGAAATGTTTTTAGGTCCATTAGAACAATCTAAACCTTGGAAAACCGCAGGTATTTCAGGAGTTTATTCCTTCCTTAAAAAATTATGGAAATTATACCAAATAGATGAAAGTGGCGTAGCACATATTAGTGAAGAAAAACCAAGTAAAGAAAGCTTAAAAACTTTACATAAAACCATCAAAAAAGTAGAAGAAGATATTGAGAAATTCTCTTTTAATACATCCGTTTCTACATTTATGATTGCTGTTAATGAGTTAACACAACAAAAATGCAATCATAGAGAAATATTAGAACCTTTATTGGTTTTATTATCGCCTTATGCGCCACATATTACCGAAGAATTATGGTCTAAATTAGGTCATAAAACCTCTATTTCAACAGTTGCTTATCCTGTATTTGATGCAAGTCATTTAATAGAAAGTAATAAGACGTATCCGATATCATTTAATGGTAAAATGCGTTTTACTTTAGATTTATCCCTAGACCTAAGTAAAGAAGATATTGAAAAAGCGGTAATGGCAGACGAAAGAACCATAAAACAATTGGATGGCAAAACGCCTAAAAAAGTGATTGTCGTTCCTGGTAAGATTGTAAATATTGTTGGATAGTTTTTGAGAAGCAAGAGACAAGAAGAAATATGCTAGATTAAATAAAATGTAAGGATGAACTTTCATTTTCTTAAAACTTCGAGAGGAAATTTTGACGATGTCAAGCAAAGCCATCGAATAACTGCAAGTCATATTTTGTGTGTAAAATAATAAATAAGATGAATTTTAATACAAAAACATACCAACAACTTACAAAAGAGGAGCTTTATAATATATTACAATTACGAGCTGAGGTATTCGTTGTAGAGCAAGAGTGTGTGTATCAAGATATAGATAATAAAGACCAAAAAGCATTACATATATTAGGGTATAAAAATAACGAACTAATTGCTTACGCACGTATTTTTAAACCAAACGATTATTTTGAGTTTGCTAGTATTGGTAGAGTAGTAGTAGCACAAAAAGAACGGAATCATAAATATGGTTACCATCTTATGGAAGCTGCTATTATGGCAATTAACATTCATTTTAAAGTATATACCATTGCAATATCCGCACAAGAACACCTAAAAAAATTCTATACTAATTTAGGGTTTACCCAAATAGGAAAAGGTTATTTGGAAGATGGAATTCCACATATTTATATGCTTAGAAAGTAATAGTTCAATAATATCAACTCAACATCAAAATACGCTATAAATTATTTATTTTTCAAGTGTAGTAAAACATAAAAATAGTTTAAATCTATTTAGCGCATTTTGAAATTAAATAGGTATAACACACATTTTAAAAACAATTTCACGAAATTTACAGCGTAAAAGAAATTATTAAGATGAATAAAATAAACCGCATAACTGCAATTTTAACACAATTACAATCCAAACGCATAATAACCGCAAAAACACTAGCAGAACGCTTCGAAATAAGTCTTAGAACAGTATATAGAGACATAAGAACCTTACAAGAAGCAGGCGTACCAATAGGAGCCGAAAATGGTGTAGGATATTTTATAGTAGATGGCTATCGATTACCACCAATAATGTTTACCGAAGAAGAGGCAAATGCTATGATAACGGCAGATAAATTAGTAAACCAAAAAAATGAAAAGTCTTTATCTAAAAATTACACATCGGCATTAATAAAAATAAAATCCGTACTTCGCAAAAGACAAAAAGAAAAAATAGAGTTATTAGAAGAACGAATAAGTGCCGATAATAAATACGAGATAAATCCAAAAAGCGATTACCTATCAAAAATCCAAAGAGGAATTACCGATTTTTTACAATTATCACTAACCTATAAATCTATTTACAAAAACGAAGTAACCAAACGAAATGTAAAACCGTTAGCCTTATATTTTACAGAAAACGATTGGATATTAATAGGATATTGTATGCTAAGAAACGACATAAGAGAATTTCGATTAGACAAAATAGAGATACTACAAATAACCACGACAAAATTTGAGCATTTTACAACGTTTAATTTATCACAATATTTTGATGAACAACATTAGAATTAATGGTAGTAGAGGTTTCATACCAACTCAATTTCAAAATACGCTATAAATTATTTTATCATTTTGATGTTGAATTGGTATCACTAACAGTGAAATCCCAACTGTTTTTAGTTAAAAATAAATTCAGAATAAAAAACATGTTGACATACAGTTGTCAGTCACGCAATTTACATTTGCAATAGAATTAAAATAAATTCAGATAAAAAACAGTAATTTAGCAACCAAAAAAATAAGAAAATTATGGCAAAAGCAACAGTAGACAAAGAAAAAGAAGCAAAGTTAAAAGCATTACAACTAACACTAGACAAACTAGATAAAAGTTATGGGAAAGGAGCGGTAATGAAATTAGGAGACGTAGCACATGTCGATGTAGAAGCAATATCATCAGGATCATTAGGATTAGATTTAGCATTAGGCGTAGGAGGATATCCAAGAGGAAGAGTAATAGAAATATATGGACCAGAATCCTCAGGAAAAACCACACTAGCGTTACACGCAATTGCCGAAGCACAAAAAGCAGGAGGAATAGCAGCATTTATAGATGCAGAACACGCATTTGATCGATTTTACGCAGCAAATTTAGGCGTAGATATAGACAATTTAGTAATCTCACAACCAGATTATGGAGAACAAGCCTTAGAAATAGCAGATAATTTAATAAGCTCAGGAGCAATAGACATAATAGTAATCGATTCCGTAGCAGCATTAACACCAAAAAGCGAGATAGATGGCGAAATGGGAGATTCTAAAATGGGATTACACGCCAGATTAATGTCACAAGCATTACGTAAATTAACAGGAACGATAAGTAAAACCAATTGTACGGTAATATTTATAAATCAGTTGAGAGAAAAAATTGGAGTAATGTTTGGAAATCCAGAAACAACTACAGGAGGAAATGCATTAAAATTCTATGCATCCGTACGATTAGACATTCGTAGAAGAACACAAATAAAAGATGGCGATAAAGTAATAGGAAACTTAACCAAAGTAAAAGTGGTTAAAAATAAGGTAGCACCACCATTTCAAATAGCAGAATTTGATATAATGTACGGAAAAGGAATTTCTAAAGTAGGAGAAATTTTAGACTTAGCTGTGGAATATAACATTGTTAAGAAAAGTGGATCTTGGTTTAGTTATGGCGAAACAAAATTAGGACAAGGAAGAGATGCCGTAAAAGGATTAATAGCAGATAACCCAGAATTAATGGAAGAGTTAGAAACAAAGATATTTGATTCTTTAAAAGAAAAATAATAGACTCTCCTTTTAAAATATAAAAACCAAATCATGTTACATGATTTGGTTTTTTCGTTTATATAAAAATTTTTTACAAAGTGTTTTTTCTCTCTATTTACTAATAACAATTTTTTTAGTTAAATATTTTTTAGAAAGCGTATCTTCAATTCTTAAAAAATACATACCATTATCAAGTGTATTTACAAGAATGGCGTTTTTAGCATTTAATAAATTTCCTTGTTGCATTTTTTGACCTAGAGTATTTACAAGAATATAGCTATAATTACCAGAAAAATTATGAATATCGATGTTTAAATTACCATTTGTAGGATTAGGATAAATAACAACATTTTTAGATAAATAATCGCTAATAGCTGCAGTAGTAGATATAGCAATCTGAGTAGATTCAGAATCATTAAAAGAACCACCAGAAAATATTACACCACCACCATCATCTTTAAGAGTATAAGAACCATCTCCAAATTGACCACAACAAATACCATCATTAGAACTATCATTTATGGTAAAAACATAACATTGTGCAGTAGGAACATTAAACGTTTCATTTATTGGTGTACTATTATTATCTGTGTATGGACCACCAGAATACAATGTAGTTCCACTAGCATTTTTAAAAGTCCAAGTAGTTTCAGAACCGTAATCATCAGGAATTAAGTTTAATAATACTTGTGTGGTTTCGTATATTTTAATTTGTATGTTTGAATTTGCACTATTATTAATAGCATTTTCATCAGTTCCACCATTAGGACTAGAAACATTTGCAATTAAATCATGACCACCATTAGATAATGTTAAAGTACCTAAAGAGATATTTTCTGAAGTGTTTTGAGCTAAAGAACCAGTCCAATTTATCGTTTGTAATGAACCAAAATCTATATTCCATTTTAAAGTCGCGCTTGTAAGTGTAGTTGTACCATTATTTGTTAAAACTAATATAGGATTTACTTGATTTTGACCACAAGAAATATTCGGAATAGTAATAGAAATACCAGCATCTAAGGTATACGATTGTGTAGATGGGTAGCTATCTAAAACATTTTGATTGGTATTATTAGGATCCAACCAAGGTTTTAATTGATTCGAACTTCCAGATATAGCATCCCAAGAAATGCCAAAACGCCCATATTGATCATATTGATTGTTATCATTTGTTCCAGAACAGGTTGCGGCACCTCGATGTAATTGTCCAATAACTCTACCATCTTGATTAAATAATGGAGAACCAGAAGAACCACCTTCCGTTACACCAATTTCCCAACCTCCGCCAGCAGTAGTAATTTCCCATTCGTAGACACCACCACTTAAAACAGGTATAGTACCAGCATTGTCTCTACAAATTTTCATAATATCACCTCTTGGATGATGAATACCTACAACGAAATTAGGAGTAGTATCTGTTTTATCCCAACCAGTCCAAGTTCTATCCCAAGCAGCAGGAATATTAGAATTTAATTGCAACAATGCAAAATCTGAATTTGCATTATTTGCTTTTACAACAGCACCATTAATTTGCATATTAGTTGGTCCATTTGTACTATTAGTTGTGGCAGCACAAACAGGATTTGGACTTATCCACCCAAATCTAAAAACCCAATTTGCTGTATTTTGACCTTGAATACAGTGGTTTGCAGTTAAAAAATAAGGTATTCCATTGTTGCCAGTATTATTAATTAAGGCACCAGAACACCAATCTGCTCCGTTATTTAAAATTAAAGCAACCGATTTTTTATTAAGATCTTTATGGTTTTCCCAATCATTTCCAATCGGACAATCTACATCGTGATTGCAATTACCGGAATCTCCTAAAACTTTTAAATCTTTAGCAGTTTGTGCATTTCTATATGCATGTGTTATTGTATTAATATGCAATGTAGCTTGATTCGTTACTTTTGCAGGTTCGTAATATTCTATCCAAACAGTATCACTTTCAACAATCCATGTTCCTAAAGAGTTATTAATATTATTATTTGCAGAAGTATAAGCACCTAACAAATCCGTTTTATTGTCGTTATATAAATATAATTTAGCTCCTTGAGGTAATCTAAATTTATCAAAAATAAAATTTAAAGATAAAGCATCTTTAGATTGAAATTTAATTCGCCAAATACGATCGCCATTCTCTAAAATCGTCCATTGACCATCATTAAAACCATAGTCCACTTGGTGTTTAAAACCAAAACGAAAAGGCATGGCTAGTTTATCGTTTATAATATCTTCCTCTTGTAATTTCTTTAAATCAATAGATGGTAAAACGTGTGTTTGAAATGATTTAGTATCTTTTTTTAATTTCCAACTTAATGGTTTTCCTTCGTTAGTAACTTGGGCAAATAGTGTTGTACTTAGTAAAAAAGTAATAATTAGCGTAAGTTGTTTTGTCATGGTAGTGTTTTTTTGCAAACAAAAGTAAAATTATTTTACAAATACTCTTTATAAAAATTGTTAATTTTAATAGTTGTTCTGTTATTATTTTAAGGCGAAAAAGCCTGTTTTTTGTTACAATTTTTAATTTTATCGATTAAAAAATACTCTAGTTACTGATGATAATTTTTTTAACCAAATCCTTTTTAGAAATACGATCTTCAATTTTTAAAAAGTACAAACCATTATCTAAACTACTTAGATTAAGCGTGTTTTTTATATTATGTAAATTACCTTGTATAACGGTTTGTCCTAATGTATTTGTGATGTAATAAGTAAAATTTCCTTTTACAAGAAATAAATCAATATATAAAATATCACTAGAAGGATTTGGATAAATAAGTACCTTTTCAGTTAAAAAATCAATAGTATTTACCGAAGAAATTGCTATTTCGGTTGTTTCAGAAGTAGTAAAATTTCCTCCAGAAAAAATAACGTTTCCTCTATCGTCTTTAAGAGTATACGAACCATTGCCAAAATTGCAACAAATACCATCTGGATTTGTCGCATTATCTTTTATAGTAAACGAATAACAAGTATTAGGGTTGACATTAAAACTTTCTAAAAAGTGCATATTATCTTCTTGATTTTCTATGTATGGACCACCACGATACAATACATTTCCATTTTCATCTTTAAACTCCCAAGAAGTTTCTTCAGAATAATCATCAGTTAGTAAATCCAAATGTATTTGTACCGTTTCGTAGTTTTGAATCGAAAAATTGGTAGAAGAACTATCATTACTTGTATTCTGGTCGTTACCATTATTAGGATTTGAAATGGTTGTATTTATGGTTATTTCTTGGTGTATAACCATACTTTCTAAAGTAATATTTTCCGTTTCATTTTGAGCCAAAGTACCAGTCCAATTTACAGTTGTATTTGTGCCACCATTAATATTCCAATTTATAGTAGCACTTGTTAGTGTAGAGGTTCCATTATTTCTTATACTAATAATAGGTTCTATTTGATTTTCTCCACAAGCAATATCTGGAATAGTAGTAGAAACACTAGCATCTAAAGAATAGATTTGTAAAGGAGGATAACTATCTAAGGTAGTAATATTTTGATTATTAGGATTTAACCAAGGTTTTAGTTGATTAGAATCTCCAGCAATGGTACTCCAAGAAACACCAAAACGACCATAATAGTCTAACCGATTATTATCATCGAGACCAGAACAAGCAGCACCACCACCATAAAGTTGTCCAATAATCCGACCATTTTGATCGAATAATGGCGAACCAGAAGAACCACCTTCTGTAACACCAATTTCCCAGCCACCACCAGCAGCGGTAATATCCCAAGTTTGAGCGATACCACTTCCAGCATCATGTGCTCCTGTAACAGCTCCAGTATTGTCTCTACAAATTTTCATAATATCTCCAGAAGGATGATGTATTCCAACCTCAAAAGTTGGATTTGTATCCGAATTATCCCAACCAGCCCAAGTTCTATTCCAAGCATTAGGAATTTCTGAATTTATTTCTACCAAAGCAAAATCAGAATGGGCATTTTTCGCCCTTAGAGTAGCACCACTAATTGTCATGTTTACAGGTCCATTTGTACTATTTTCTGTACCAGCACAGACTGGATTTGGACTTATCCAATCGAATAAAAAGGTCCAATTTGCAGGATTACTATAACAATGGTTTGCGGTTAAAAAATATCCTTTTTTATCATTTTCTGTATTATTTATTAAGGCACCAGAACAAAAACTACTACCACCAGAAATTAATAGAGCAACCGATTTTTTATTGTTATTTTTATGATTTTCCCAATCTGCACCAATAGGACAATCTACATCGTGATTACAGTTACCAGAATCACCTAAAGATTTTTGATTTTTGTAAGTATTTGCATTTCTATAACCATGGGTTACAGAGCCAATATGTAGTCTTCCTTGGTTAATAACATTAGCAGGTTCGTAATACTCAATCCACAAATTAGAACCTTTTACTAGCCAAGTTCCTAAACGTCCACTTTTTTGATTTTGAATAGCCGTATATGCGCCTAATAAATCACTTCTATCTTCATTATATAAGTATACTTTTCCGCCATTAGGCATAAAAAAGGAATCAAAAATAACATTCATAGATAAAGCACCTTTCGAAACGATGTTAATTCTCCAAATTCGATCTCCGTTTTCTAGAGTAGTCCATTGTCCATCCTTAAAACCAAGATTTACAACCTGTTTAAAACCAAACCTCCAAGGTATAGCTAATTTATCGTTTGTAATATCTTCTTGTTGTAATTTCTTTAAATTAATGGTTGGTAAAATGTGTTTTTTAATTTTTTTTGTTACCATTTTAAGTTCCCAACTTAGAGGTTTACCAGTATTAGTTACTTGTGCAAAAAAAGAAATGTTTACGAGTAATATGGTAATTAGTGTGAATACGCTACGGATCATTATATTATTTATTTATAGGTATGATTTCTCTGTAAATATACAAATAGTTTTATTTTGTGTATCAAAATATTATTTTTCAATATTTTTTTCTCATGCTACTTCACTTAAAATTATAACCGTAGTAGATACGATGCCTACAATTTTAAGATTATTTATATTAACTTAACGGTAATTAACCGAAATAATTAAAATTAAAGTTGTATCTTTCCGCTATGGAAAAAATGGATTTTAGAAAGTTATCAAACATTGAACGATACGCATTTAGAAAGCGAGGTATTGTTT
>JALSLK010000119.1 GCA_026988355.1 Flavobacteriaceae bacterium | reverse complement strand
GAAAATAGCCAGAAAAGGGTGGGCTTCAATTTGGAAATCACATTACGAACTAATAGATCAGCACAATAGATTGCAATACCATATTAGAGAAGAAAATGGTTGGGTAAAAGTATTTGATTCTCTTTTAGGACAAATCCCAATATTAAACATGTTAACAGGTTATTTGTTTAATCCATCTTATATTGTAACGGATTTAAATGGAGAAAAAATCGTACGATTAAAAAAAGAAGCTTCCTTCTTTGGAAGAAGATTTGAAGTTTCAAAACTACAAGATATGGATACTGACGATGTAGAAAGAATTATTTTAGGACTAATGATGATGAATTTATTAGAAAGACGAAAAGGTTAATTCCATAAAAAAAATAGATTATGTCAGGATATGTAATTATAGAACTTACCATTTTTGATGAAGAAGAAATTAAAAAATACAAAGAATTGGCACCAGCAACAATCAAAGATTTTGAAGGAGAAATTATAGTGCGAGGTGGCGAAAAAATAATATTAGAAGGGAATTGGAATCCACAACGATTGGTTATATTAAAGTTTCCATCAGTAAAAAAAGCAAAAGCATGGTGGAATTCCGAATTGTATAAAGAAGTCAGTTTTTTTAGAACTAGAGCAGCAAGAACAAATATGATTATTCTAGAAGGAAAATAATTTATAGCGTATTTTGATGTTGAGTTGGTGATGAATGAGTCAAAAAAAAACAAAATATCATTCAAAAGATTGCTGTTTAGGAGGCTTTTCAAAGAATTTTTAACCTTTTGTCGAACTTAAATATAAACATATTTTTTAATAGTATAATTGAGTTTAAAAGTAAAACCAATGAAATTTAGCATTTTTATGCTTAGAAAAAGATAAAGTAGGAGCAGGAATTTTAATAAAATTTATAGTAGAAAAAAGACCATTTAAAAATTTAGATTTTGTTTTAATTTTAGTCAAATCAACATCCAAACTCACATAAAATTGACGATATCTAGAATCATTAGAGCGTTTGTTACCAGTAAGCATATTTTCGGCACCATAACCAAAAGCAACATTTAACCATTTTGGAATTTTACTATTTTTAGAAAAAGCCCATAAATTGGCAGATAGCCAATACGTTTGTCCGTTATAATCTTTAATACTTTGTTCTAAAAAATTACTACCTAACAAATCTGGACGAATAGTTGCATAATGTGTTTGATGGAAAGAATATTTTAGTTGAATTCGTTGTTCCCTCCAAAGTAATTCTTGTCCAATTAACAAACTCGTACCAGAAGCATTAGCAATAACATCTCCAGTAGAAAAGCCCCATTGTTTAGAAAAACCATCAAAAATTTCGACAGTAGTTAAAAAAGCAAAACCAAGGGAAGCACCATAAATGAGTTGATTTTTTTTATTATCTCCAGTCCAATTTATTAAATTCATACCAATTTTACCAACATAATAAGCAGTCATAGCATGTCCCATTTTGTCCATTTGCAACCATTCATTATTATCATTTATAGTGTGAAAACTAGATTTAGGATATTTGGAATACCATAATTGATTTAGTCCTAGCATTGTAAGACCATACGCAGCACTTTCTGCTTTAATTAATACGTTTAGTTTGGTTAAATTTAAAGAATCCGATTTTTCCCAAAATGAGTTTTGCGCATTGGTAGCACAAATACAAAAAGTAAAAAAAAGAAACGGAATTATAAAACGTTTTAATAGCATCTAAAAATAGTATTACATCTCATTTTTTATAGAATTTAGAATCCAATCTAATTGCTCGTCTTTGTCTAAAGTAGTAACTTTAATGTATTTATTAGGAATAACACCATAACCATTTGGACTATCCTTATTCTCTGTACTTAATGAAGTTAAACCAAATCGCAATCTAAGTTTAGAATTAGGCAGTTCGATAGGAGCAAAAAGACCAGCTACTGTACTATTGTTAGCACCACCAGTTTCATCGCCAACCAAGAATGCACCATCAGATTTTAATTTATTAGCTAAAATAGAACTTGCAGAAAAACTCAAAGGATTAATTAAAACATAAATTTTTTCTTGATAATTATGTGCCAAATTTGGATTTTTTTTCTTTGAGCTATTAAATTTAAAATACGGAACGCCATCAATAGATTTAACTTTAAAAAGTTCGACTATTTTTGCAACAGGATACAATGCAATAACAGCAGTTTTCATTCCAATAGATTTACTATGTAAAAAAGGATAAAGCCAACTAGAGCGTTTTGTCATTTTAGATTTATTGATAAAAACATATTCTTTATCTGTTAAATAAGAATATAAATGTGCAATTTCATCCAACCTACCACCACCATTATTTCGCAAATCAATAATAAAATATTTGCAGTTACTAGAATCTAATTTGGCAAAACTTTCCAGATAAAAGTCTTTATAATTGCCATTTCCAAAACCTCTAATTTTCATATAACCAACGCGATTACTAGAATCGATAGCAATAAATTTAAAGTTTCGATTTGTTTCTTTGGTTAATTTATTATATCCATATTTAAATTCCCAATCTTCTCTTTTCTCTTTTTTTTCTTTTGCAAGTTTTTTTTCTGCTTTCGATTGCTTTTTTGTAGCAATCTGTTTTGTACTTTTTTTCTTTTTGTATTTTTTAGGAAGTGCATAAATAAATTTGGTATAAATACTATCTTCTTTCTGTAACGTAATGGCAATACTATCTTTTAATCCATGTGTTTTAATATACAAAGAACCAATGTAGTTTTTAATAACCATTGGAACAAAGGTTTGGTTAAAACCATCTGCAGTCACATAGTTTTTAAAAGAAGAAGTTAAATCATTTACGTTTTCATTATTTATTTTTAATAATTCGGAACCTTCTAAAATAGTAGAATCTTTTCCGAAATTTTTTAGAATAAAAATTTTATCTTTTACGGAGGCAAATCGAAATTGTCGAAAAGGATTACTTCGAAATAATTTTAATTTCCTTTCTTTTTTTGTTAATTTCTTGTACGGAGGACTAATGGTAGTATGTCCTTGTTTAATCTTAGTAATAACAGGAGCAAAATAATTGTAAAATTCTAAGCTAGTCATCGGCTTTGTCATTTCTTTTTTAAGAAAATTAAAACTAGCATCTAATGAATCTTTACTAAGATATAAATCCAATTCAGGATGAAGCTTTTTTAATTTTTTATAAGCATAATCAATGTCATCAATAAGTTCGCTTTGCGAATGTTTTTTTGTTACTTGTGTGTTGTATTTTGAAACAGAACTACAACTAGTAAAAAAAGTCATAGAGATACCAATAATAATCAGTTTAAATTTCATACAAAAATATTTATGAGTTAGAGAAAACTATTGTTTTACGCCTTGTTTGTTTTTTTTATCAATAAACTTTTTTCGGTTTAAATTATGTTGCGCTAAAGTCTTAGCAAACTCATGATAGCCAATTTTAGAAACACTAGCACACATATAAAAATAATCGTGTTTTTTAGAATTTAGTACAGCTTCAATAGAAGAAATGTCAGGCATTGCAATTAAAGATGGAGGTAAACCTTGTTTTTTATACGTATTATAAGGAGAATCTTTAACGTCTTCTATATTCTTAAATAACACTCTACGCATCTCAAAATCTTGTCCGTATTTTTGTTTCATAGCAAATATAATAGTTGGATCTGCTTGTAAAGGCCATTTTTCACGTAAGCGATTTAAATACAAACCAGCGACAATAGGACGTTCACTTTCTTTTGCAGTTTCTTTTTGAACAATCGATGCAAGGGCAGTTACTTGATTTAAACTCAAACCTAATTCTTTGGCTTTTAAAACACGATTGTTACTCCAAAATTTACGATATTCTTTATACATTCTATTTCTAAATTTTTCGGCAGAAGTATTCCAATTTAATTGATACGAATTAGGAATAAACAGACCAAGTACTTCATTTTTTTTAAACTGAATAACATTTAGAAAATTATCATTAGTAAAAGCTTCTAATAAAGAAACAGAATCTGCCTCAATTTGTTGTGCAATTCTACCAGATAATGCTTCTAAGGTGTGTTGATTATTAAAGGTAACATTAACAGGAACTTGCTTACCACTTCGTAGAAGGTTAATTAGTTCATTATTATTCATTCCTTCTTTGATTTGGTATTTACCAGCTTTTGGCGTTCTAAATTTTTTCTTATCAGCAACCCAATCAAAAGTCTTTATATTCTTTACAAAGGGAATTATTTGTTCTTTTAAATCCTCAAAACTAGCATGCGATTTAATGTATACAAAACCTTTTTGCGCCGTATTAGGCACATAAATTTTCGAATATATACTGTAACCAATAAACGCTACAATTAGAAGTATGGTTGCTGTTAATGCTAGTATTATTTTTCTATTCATTGTATTTATTTTTATCGTTTATTGTTTCGTTTTCGTATCATTAATTAATTGAAATAATAGGACATCATGATATGTATTATTAGAAAAAAACCAATCTTTTTTAATACCAATTTGTTTAAAATTATTCCTTTTAAAAAGCGCAATGCTATTCGTATTATTACAACCAATATTAGCAAATAATTGATGTAAATTTAATATTGCAAATGTATAATTAATTAACAGTTTTAAAGCCTCATTTGCAAAACCTTTTTTTTGATATGCATTTAATAGTAGTATACCAACGCCTGCACGACGGTGTTGTGGATTAAAATCAAATAAATCAATCATGCCAATAGCAACTTTATTGTGTTCAATTATTAAGCGTAATTGCTTCGCTTCATAAATATCTTGCTGCGCATTTACAAGATACTGTTTTAATATAAATTTAGAAAAAGGAACTTGTGTATTACTAACTTGCCAAAATGAAGTGTCGTTTTCTATTTGAAATAAAAAATCTAAATCTCTAGGTTCAATAGCACGTAAATTTATATGTTTTGAGGTTAATTTTACCATAGATTTATGTTCGTAAAAAAGAACCTTTAAAAACCATATTTGTAGGACCTTTTAAAAAGACAGACTTATAGACATTATCTTTAAAATCGAAATTTACTTCTAAAGTACCACCAAGCGTGTTTAAAATTACCGTTTTAGCTGTTGTTTTTTTTGACTTAAAAGCAGCAATAGCAACAGCCGTAACACCAGTTCCACAACTTAAAGTTTCAGCTTCAACACCACGCTCATAAGTACGAACACTAAAAGTGTTTTTATTTACTTGCTCAACAAAATTAACATTTGTACCTTTTGCATTGTATGGTTCTCCATAGCGAATAGATGCTCCTAACGACGTAACATCTAGATTTTTAATATCTTGTGTAAACGTAATATGATGAGGAGATCCAGTGTTTAAAAACAAATGAGAATCGTATTCTGAAACAATATTAACATCAATCATTTGAAGATTTACTAAATTGTCTTTAATTGTAGCATAATGTAATCCATCTATGGCATCAAAAGTAGTTTTATTGGTAATAATAGCAAGATGTTTTGCAAAGGCAACGATACATCTACCACCATTTCCGCACATTGTACCTTCATTTCCGTCTGCATTATAATAGATCATTTTAAAATCCGAATCTTTAGAGTTCTCTAATAAAATAAGACCATCAGCACCAACTCCATATTTTCTATCGCATAATTTGTTAATTAAAGAAACATCTTGTTTGTCGAAAAAATTAGTTCGATTATCAATAATTATAAAATCATTACCAGTTCCTTGATATTTAAAAAATTCCAAATTCATAAGCACAAAAATAAACATAAAATTTGATTTTTCGTAGCATTGAAATTGAAGTAATGAAATACACATTGTTAAAAATTGTTAAACATCGTTAAAAATGCGTTAACGGTTTTTAATTAACACAATAGTTTTAATACTTTTGAATTAAATAACAACAAAATTTAATAGGTATGAAGAAAATAATAAGTTTAGTATTCGTTTCCGTTTTAGGAGGAATTATCACATTAGGATCGTATTTGTTATTCCTAAAAGAAGATAATCAAAATGTAGTAATTCAAACAGAATCCAAACCAGAAATATTTAAAACAAGTACTGCTTCAAGTACTAATTTTGATATAGAAAAAACAACAGATTTTAAGAAAGCTGCAAAAGAAACTGTAGATGCAGTAGTGCATGTAAAAAATACATCCGTAAAAACAGTACGAGACCCTTATGCAGAATTATTTTACGGACGTAATTCAGGAAGAAAATACCAGCAAATAGGTACAGGAAGTGGTGTAATTATATCTTCGGATGGTTATATAATTACAAACAACCATGTAATTAAAGACGCAAGCGCAATTAAAATTACATTAAATAATCGAAAAACATATACGGCAAATTTAATAGGAACAGATTCTAAAAGCGATATTGCATTATTAAAAATTGACGCCACAGATTTGCCATTTGTAACCTTTGCAAATTCGGATAATTTACAAGTTGGAGAATGGGTTTTGGCTGTTGGAAATCCATATAATTTAACATCTACAGTTACGGCAGGAATAATTAGTGCAAAAGGAAGAGATTTAGAGGGAAATAACATTCACGAATCTTTTATACAAACCGATGCAGCAGTAAACCCAGGAAATAGTGGAGGAGCATTAGTAAACACAAGAGGAGAGTTGGTCGGAATAAATACTGCAATATCTTCTAAAACAGGATCTTTTGTGGGATATTCGTTTGCCGTACCGTCGAATATTGCAAAAAAAGTGATAGAAGATTTATTAGAATTTGGAAATGTGCAACAAGCTATTTTAGGTGTAAATGGAGGAGAATTAAATGGAAACATATCTAGAAAATTAGATCTACAAATTACCGAGGGATTTTATGTAAGTAATGTCGTAAAAGACTCTGGAGCAGACATTGCAGGAATTAAAGCAGAAGATATTATTATTAAATTAAATGAGGTAAATATTAAAAGTTATTCCGATTTAAGTGGATATTTAAACTCCAAACAACCAGGAGAACATTTAGAAGTAACTGTACTTAGAAAAGCTAAGGAGTTAAAGTTTGATGTTACTTTAACCAAAAAAGAATTGAATAAATCGGTATTAGGTTTAACTTTAGAAAATCTATCCGATACAGACTTAAAACAATATAAATTATCAAGTGGTGTAAAAGTATCTGGAGTTGAAAATCAAGATTTATTAAAATATGGCGTAAAAAATGGTTATATTATTACATCCGTAAACGGAGTTGCGGTTAAAAATGCAAACGATGTTGAGCGAATAATTTCGAGTAAACTAAATAAAGAAACCATTCGTATTGAAATGGTAAATTTAGAAGGAGAAGAAGAACGTTATATTTTTAGATAAAGCGAAGCATAGTAATACCAATTCAACATCAAAATGCGCTAAATAGATTTGAACTATTTTTATGTTTTACAATCTTAAAACTTCAAGCATAGCTATGGTTTAAATTTAAAGTGCAGTAAAACGGGAAAAGATAAATAATTTATAGCGTATTTTGAAATTGAGTTGGTATAACAGCTTATACCTTAAAAATTATGCTTCAAATCTTACCATTTCTTCATTTTCTGTAAATAGAAGTCTTAGTCGAACCTTAGGTTAGTATAGTTTGATTCGTAATTTAAAAATTGTTAAAGAAGATTATTAATTGTTAAAAAGCATGTTAAAAAAACATGCTTTTTTTTTGGTTTACACGAAATTTAAGCATCAGATTTATGTAAATTTGCACAACATAAAAAACACAACTCCAATGTCTTTAGATAACACATACGAAAAAGAATTATCATTTCAAGCAGATAGACGTAGAGCAACTATTGAATTTATAAAAAATATATCCGATTTATGGTATGATAAATCTACCGAATTGGTGCTTTTTAGAAACCAATTGATAGATAGAAATGTAAGTGAAATACTAAGTTTATTAGAATATGCAGTAGAATTTGTACAAAAACCAATTTCAATATTTGATGCCTTAGAAATATCAAGATCGATATTAAAATTGGAATTGCCAGCATCAAAAATAGATATTGGAAAATTAGTATACGAATACCATCTGGATGAAAATAATTTTAATAATACATTAGAATTTGTAACAGCTAAATTAAAAGACGCCAAAAAAACAAATGGAATAACACCAAAAGATGTTGTTTTGTATGGATTTGGACGTATAGGACGTTTATTAGCAAGAGAGTTAATGACAAAAGCAGGAAAAGGAAAACAAATGCGATTAAGAGCCATTGTAACTAGAGGAGAAATAACACCAGTAATTCTAGAAAAGAGAGCAGGGTTATTAAGAAATGATTCCGTACATGGCAACTTTTTAGGAACAGTACAAACCGATTTTGATAAAAAAGCACTAATCATTAACGGAACAACAGTCCACATGATTACTGCAAGTCAACCAGAAGAAATAGATTATACGAGTTTTGATATTAATGACGCATTAGTAATAGATAATACAGGAGCATTTAGAGATAAAGAAGCATTGACAAGACACTTAAACTGTAAAGGAATAGATAAAGTATTATTAACAGCACCAGGAAAAGGCATACCAAATATCGTGCATGGTGTAAATCATAAAAATTACAATCCAGACGAAGTATCTATTTTTTCTGCCGCATCGTGTACAACCAACGCAATCGCACCAGTGTTAAATGTAATAGAAGATAGTTTTGGAATCGAAAACGCCCATTTAGAAACGATACATGCATATACAAACGATCAAAATTTGGTCGATAATATGCATAAAAAGTATCGTAGAGGAAGAGCAGCAGGATTAAATATGGTAATTACCGAAACAGGAGCAGGAAAAGCAGTATCAAAAGCATTACCATCATTAGAAGGTAAGTTGACTTCCAATGCAATTCGAGTACCAGTACCAAATGGATCATTAGCCATTTTAAATTTACGTTTAATAAATTCAGCAAGTCAAAAAACGGTTAATACTGTAATGAAAAAATACGCATTAGAAGGCGATTTGGTAGAGCAAATAAAATATTCGATGGATCACGAATTAGTATCGAGTGATATTGTAGGTACAACAGCACCATCCATTTTTGATAGTAGAGCAACGATAGCCACAGAAGACGGAAAAAATATTGTAATTTACATTTGGTACGATAACGAGTATGGATATTCACATCAAGTAATGCGTTTGGCAAAATATGTTTCTAAAGTAAGAAGATTTACATACTATTAAATATCCTATATGCAAATAGGCAAAGTTAAGAACATCATAAAAATTTAAAATGAGCGTAAACGCAATAGTTTCGGATATAAAAAAAGGAGATATAAAACCCATTTATTTTTTAATGGGAGAAGAGTCTTATTATATCGATAAAATATCCGAATTTATTGAAAATAACATCCTCTCAGAATCCGAACGAGGCTTTAATCAAATGATAATTTATGGAAGAGATGCATCCATAGACGATATTGTATCTAATGCAAAACGCTTTCCAATGATGGCAGAAAAACAAGTCATTATTGTAAAAGAAGCACAAGAACTATCGAGAACTATCGAAAATTTAGCCGTATATGTGGAAAATCCACAACCAACAACAGTATTGGTTGTTTGCTATAAATATAAAAAATTAGATGCACGAAAAAAATTAGCAAAACTGATTAAAAAGAAAGGATATGTATTGTTTGAAAGTAAAAAACTATATGAAAATCAAGTAAGCGACTGGATTCGTAAAGTGTTAACAGGAAAAAAATACAATATAGAGCCTAAAGCAGTGCAAATGTTAGTGGAGTTTTTAGGTACAGATTTAAGTAAAATATCGAACGAACTAGATAAGTTGATGATCGTTTTATCTAAAGAGTCGGTCATTTCTCCAGAAGATATAGAACGCAATATCGGAATTAGTAAAGATTTTAATAATTTTGAGTTACGTAAAGCCGTTGGAAACAAACATATAGTAAAAGCAAATCAGATTATCAATTATTTTAAACAAAACTCAAAATCCAATCCAATAGTAGTAACAATATCGCTGTTAAATGATTTATTTACTAAATTGCTATTATTTCATGGACTAAAAGATAAATCACAAACCAATGTAGCACGTAAATTAAGTGTTTCGCCATATTTTGTAAAAGAATATTTTGATGCAGCACATAATTATCCAATGCGAAAAGTATCGCAAATAATCTCGATGCTACACAAAGCAGATATGAAAAGTAAAGGAGTAGGAGCAAGTCTATTAGCAAAAGACGACATTCTAAAAGAGTTGCTTTTTAAGATTATGCATTAAATTTACTTACCAGAGTTGGTATTAGATCTAAACGTACATCAAAAGCCTTATAAATAGAGATACCAAAGTCTCGGTAGGACAATAAAATCGAAGATTTAATAATTACATATTCTGTGTAAAATGCGTGTAATCTTTCATAATAATGCGAAGGTATTCTTTATTCGTTTTCTTTTCACGAGAAGTTTTGGTAATGGTTTCAATTTTAATACGAAGTTTATTTAGCGTTTTTGAATCTTGCTCTTTTAAAGCCTTGTAATATAGGTCTTTAATAATTCGCATGTCATTATCCGACAAATTAATTACAGAAGGATACATGGCTTTGTAGCTCGAATCCAATTCTTCTAAAATAGTAGATTTAATAGTATATAAATTTTTAAGGCTAATAACACCAGTACCAGAAGACATACCACCTAACCGTTGATTTTTTTTAGAAGTAGAAACACTTATCATAGCAACAAGACCAGTAATAAAAAAGATGGCATAAATATCGACTAATCTAAAAACCCAGCGCATAAAAAAATCTAAAATAGAAGGTTGGTAACCATCAATTTTTACTACTTTAATTTTCAGAACCTTTTTACCTAGAGTTTGTCCATTCATAGAAATTTCCGAAATAAAAGTATATAACATAACAGGTAAGAATAACAAAGAAACAATAGCCTTTTTAGACCACATATCATTCACCCCATTAAAACCCATTAATTCAATTACGTAAATAATTCCATAGAGGTATGCAAACATTACAATAGCATCAATAAAATATGCTAGAATACGTTCGCCAACAGTAGCAGCAGTAAAACTTATATTTACATTTTGTGTAGTATTTATTTGTAACTCAGTCATAAATTATTTAATTTCGCTCGCTATGCGAGAAGTGGCGTTTATAAAACAAAATAAAGACAAATGGCAGGATTTTGAAAAACGAATCTTTTCATCCAAAAAATCGAATCCAGACGATTTAGCAAGTCTGTATATCCATTTAATTAATGATTTATCATACGCACAAACATATTACCCCAAAAGTAAAACAATTCTTTATTTAAACAACCTTGCAGCCAAATCTTTTCAAAAAATTTATAAAACAAAGAAAGAAGATAAAAATGGATTGATTCAATTTTTTAAAACAGATGTGCCATTATTAGTACATCAATATAGAAATTACTTAGCCTATGCCTTTCTGTTTTTTATAGCATTTGTATTAATAGGTGTATTGTCCGCAGCAAACGATCATACTTTTATACGATTAATATTAGGAGATCATTATGTAAACATGACTTTAGAAAATATAGAGAAAGGCGATCCAATGGCAGTATATAAAGGAGGATCTAATTGGGGAAGTCATATCGGAATTACAATAAATAACTTACGAGTAGGATTGCTATCATACATATATGGAGTTTTTGCAGGATTAGGGACGGTATATATACTTTTTTTAAATAGTATAATGGTAGGAGCATTTCAATACATGTTTTATGAGCAAGGTGTGTTTTGGGAAAGTGTCCGAGGTATTTGGATACATGGTTCTATGGAGATTTTTGCAATGGTTATTGAAGCAATGGCAGGATTAATTTTAGGAGCAAGTATCTTATTTCCAGGCACCTATTCCAGATATAATTCCTTAAAACAAGGAGTGAAAAACTCTCTAAAAATAGTAATAAGTACATTTCCATTTACACTTGCCGCAGGATTTTTAGAAGGATATGTAACACGTTATTCTAACATAATGCCAAATTGGATGTCTGTCGGAATAATATTAATAACACTATCAGCAATAAGCTATTACTACCTTATATATCCAAGAATAGTGTATCAAAAAATGCAAAAAGAATTAAAAGCAAGTCTATTAAAATGATACATTACAATAGAAACTATTCCACAAACTCTTTTCAATTAAAAATAATATGCATTGTATTATTTTTAGTTAGTACATGGAGTTATAGTTACGCCTCAAATACGGCAATAGCAAAAGATAGTTTAGTAATTGATACTACCAAAAATATAAAACTTGTAAAACCGATTAAAAATATAAAACAAAAATATAGCGGAAGAGATTTTGTATATACCGAAAAAGCAGTTCAATTAAATTTTTGGGAACGATTTAAACTATGGTTAGCACAAAAAGTATTTGAATTTTTTAATATGAGTTCTGTAGAGTCTTCAGGAAAAATTATCGTCGTAATACTTAGAATAATTGGTATTTTACTAGTGCTATTTGTGATTTATAAAATAGTAATGCATTTAATGAACGAAGACGGAAATTGGATTTTTGGAAGAAAATCAGATAAAGTACAAATAAATGCAACGGATATTGATACAGATATACACCAAATGGACTTTAAACAACTAATAGAAGAATCTATATCCAGAAAGAACTATCGATTAGCAATACGATACTATTACTTATTAGTTTTAAAGAAACTATCCGATAAAGACAAAATTATTTGGGATAACGAAAAAACAAATTACGATTACTACCGAGAACTTAATAATTCTGAATTAAAAAAACAGTTTCAATACATATCATACATTTATGATTATTGTTGGTATGGCGAATTTAATATCGATGAGCGAGAGTATGAAACAGGAAAAAAAGCATTTCAAAAATTAATAAAAACCCTAACATAATAGATTGAATAAAAAAGTAAAAATATACATTTTTATATTTGTTGTTATTTTAATAATAGCAGCTGTTAATGATGCAATGAAACCAAAACCAATAGATTGGAGTGCATCCTTTTTATCATCGCATAAAATACCTTATGGATCTTATGTATTGTATCAAGAATTAGATCACTTTTTTCCAAATTCAAAAGTAAGAAAAGTCAATATTTCACCGTATGAATATTTATCGAAAAATTATAAAAGTATTTTTGAAGATACCATTAATGATAATAGAGAAAAGAATTACATTTTTTTAAATGATAATTTGAATATAGATGAAGAATCGAGTATTAAATTATTAGATTTTGTAGATAAAGGGAATAATGTGATGATGATAGGACATTATTTACCTAGGTACTTATCGGATACATTAAATTTTAGAGCCAAAGGAAATGTTAGAGAAAACGATATTGTATTAAAATTAGCAAATAAAGAAATAAGCCGTACAAAGTATAGTTATACAAAAGCATTAGAAAATAGATATTTTACAGAATTAGATAGTACAACAACAACAGTGTTAGGATATAGTATTGTAGAAGAAGAAGAATCTATAAATTTTGTAAAAATAAAATATGGTAAAGGTAACTTTATATTTAATTTACAACCGTATGCATTTACAAATTATCACATGCTAGAAAGCGACCATGCAGTATATGTAAGAGATTGTCTATCTTATTTATCAGATAATAGTAAGTTAATTTGGGACGAAAGGAGCAAAGCACAAACAGGAGAAATAGACTCGCCATTACGATTCTTAATGTCAAAAGAAGCCTTAAAATACGCATGGTACACCACTTTTTTTTCTATATTATTATTTATAATTTTTAAAGCAAAAAGAAGACAACGAATCGTACCAATAATAGAACCATTACCAAATACCTCAATAGCTTTTGCAAAAACAATAGGAAACTTGTACTATCAAGAAGGAAAACCGTTGGATATTATTACGATAAAAATTACATACTTTTTAGAATATTTGCGAAGTACATACATGTTAGATACGCAAAACTTGAATACCGAATTAAAAAAACGATTACAAGCAAAAACAGGAATACCACAAGAAGAAGTAAATAGATTGATAGATTATATAATACGTATTAGTAAAAATAGTGAACCTAGAGAAAATTCTTTAGTAACTCTAAATAAATTAATGGATAAATTTTACAAAAAAACAAAACTGTAATGGATAATACAAATGAACAAAATGAAAATTTAGAATTTACAAATCGAATAGATTTATCTGAATTACAACAAGGTATTGAAGCAATAAGAGCCGAATTGCACAAAGTAATAATAGGACAGAAAGACATGATTGATATGTTAATAGCATCTATTTTATCTAATGGACATTCATTAATAGAAGGAGTACCAGGAGTTGCGAAAACAATAACAGCAAAGCTGATAGCAAAAACAATGCAAACGAATTTTAAACGAATTCAGTTTACGCCAGATATCATGCCATCCGATATATTAGGAACATCCATCTTTAATATGAAAAAATCCGAATTTGAATTTAAGGCAGGACCAATATTTTCAAATATTATATTGATAGATGAAATAAATAGAGCACCAGCAAAGACACAAGCCGCTTTATTCGAAGTAATGGAAGAAAGGCAAGTAACCATAGATGGAGAAACCTATAAAATGGAATTACCGTTTTTAGTATTTGCAACACAAAATCCGATAGAACAAGAAGGAACCTATCGTTTGCCAGAAGCACAGTTAGATCGTTTTTTATTTAAAATAGAAGTAGATTATCCAACCTTAGAAGAAGAAATAAAAATAATAGAATTAGCCGACAATCGTAAAGAAAAAAAGCAAACAGATGTTATAGAAAAAGTATTGACAGCAGCTCAAGTAATGAAATTTCAGCAGCAAGTACAAGATATATTAATCGAAAAGCATCTGATGAATTATATTGCACAAATAGTGCACAATACACGAGAAAATCAATTCCTGTTTTTAGGAGCATCGCCAAGAGCATCCTTAGCAATACTACAAGCATCAAAAGCATTTGCAGCAATGCAAGGACGAGATTTTGTGACGCCAGACGACATAAAACGAAGTGCAATTCCAGTATTACAGCACAGAGTAATTGTAACACCAGAACGCGAAATGGAAGGAGTAACAAGCAAACAAGTAATAAAACAAATGTTGGAAACCATAGAAATTCCACGATAAAAACAATTCGTAAAATGATTGCAATATTGTCATTAATAATAGCTGTAATTTTTCTCGCACTATCTATAATCCATTATTATTGGGCGTTTGGAGGAAAATGGGCATTGAACTCGGCACTACCAACAAATAAATTAGGTAAAAAAATGTTAAATCCAAGTGTTTTAATGACTGTAATAGTAGGAGTTATATTGTCACTATTTTCAATATATTACTTGCAAAAAGGAAATATAGCACAAATAAACCTACCAAAAAAAATTAGTTCTTATTTAGGATATGGAATTCCTGTTTTATTTTTAATAAGAGCAATAGGAGATTTTACATATATAGGAATTTTCAAAAAAATTAAAAATACCAAATTTGCAAAATTAGATACAAAGTATTATTCGCCATTGTGTTTGGTAATAAGTATATTAGGAACAATAGTTGAAATAATAAAATAAGTGAGAATTAAAAGACTATACATAGAACAAAACTTTTTTTACGCATTAATAACTATTGTATTATTATTTGCTATGTCGTATTTGTTTCCAGTATTATTTGGAGTTACAAAAATAATATTGTTAAGTTTATTTATAGCAGGTTTTTTAGATATTATAATTTTGTTTTTTGCAAAAAAAGGAATTCAAGCAACGCGAATATTGCCAGAAAAATTCTCTAATGGCGATGAAAATCCAGTAGAAATACATTTAAAAAACCATTATACATTTCCAGTATTTGCAAAAATTATTGATGAAATACCATTTCAATTTCAAAAAAGAGATTTTTTATTGCATCAAAAAATAGCAGCATCATCCGATAAAGCATTCAAATATGAATTGCGACCAACCGAACGAGGCGAATTTTGGTTTGGAAGTTTAATTATTTATGCACAGAGTCCGTTGCGATTAATATCACGTCGATTTGATTTCGAAGAAAAAACAGAAATAGCAACCTATCCATCTTTTATGCAATTAAAAAAGTTCGATTTGATGGCATTAGCATATCGAAATGAATTTGGCATCAAAAAAATTAGAAGAATTGGACATACAATGGAATTTGAACAAATAAAAGAGTATGTTTTAGGAGATGATATACGAACGATTAACTGGAAAGCAACGGCAAAAAAAAACCAGTTGATGATAAATCAATTTCAAGATGAAAAATCACAACCAATTTATTCTATAATAGATAAAGGAAGAGTAATGAAAATGCCATTCGAAGGATTGAGCCTGTTAGATTATGCAATTAATGCTACTTTAGTAATGAGTAATGTTACCATAAAAAAACACGACAAAGCAGGAATGTTATGTTTTTCAAAAAAAACAGAAAATAGAGTAGTAGCAGAGCGAAGATCCAACCAAATGAATCTTATACTAGAAACATTATATCGCGTAAAAACAGACTTTAAAGAAAGTGATTTTGGTAGACTATATTCAGATTTGAGGCAAAATATAAAACAGCGAAGTTTATTGTTTTTATATACTAATTTTGAAACTTTAGATGGGTTAGATAGACAATTAACGTACCTGCAAGCAATAGCAAAAAATCACATATTAGTTGTCGTTTTTTTTATCAATACAGAATTAGAATACTTAGTAAAACAAGAATCAGAAGACGTACAAGATATTTATCAAAAAACAATAGCACAGAAATTTATGTACGAAAAACGATTAATAGTAAAAGAATTAAAACATAGAGGCGTTTATTCTATTTTAACAAAACCAAATAATCTAACCGTTAAAGTAATCAATAAATACTTAGAATTTAAAGCAAAAGGCTTGATTTAAACTATAAACGTAGACATTATGAAAAGAGTGATAATCGCAAGTACATCAACCGTTCACGGAAGTAGTTATTTAGAATATATATTACCAGAATTGCATCTTTTTTTTAAAGGAATACATGAAATCGTATTTATACCTTATGCGAGACCAAGTGGAATAAGTTATGAAGTATATACAAAAATAGCAAGTAAAGCATTTGCAACAATATCGATACACGTAAAAGGAATACACGAATACGAAAATCCAAAAGAAGCAATTAAAAATGCCAAAGGAATATTTGTAGGAGGAGGAAATACATTTGAATTGGTAAATCAACTATATAAAAATGAGGTTATGGAGGTGCTTAAATCTAGCGTCGATAAAGGAACTCCATATTTAGGAACAAGCGCAGGAAGTAATATTTGTGGACCAAGTATGCAAACAACAAACGATATGCCAATAGTATATCCATCAAGTTTTAAAACATTAGAAATAATACCATTTAATTTGAATCCACATTATTTAGATCCAGATAAAAAATCTACACATAAAGGAGAAACAAGAGAAACGAGAATCAAAGAGTTTCATATATATAATGCAATACCAGTACTAGGATTAAGAGAAGGTAGTTGGTTAGAAGTACAAGGCAAAAGTATTGTTTTAAAAGGAAAATTAACAGCACGATTGTTTCAACAAAATAAAAAACCTGTTGAATTACCAACAGGTTATGAATTAAATACGATATAAATCGAAGTAATCGTTATTTCGAATTTCCATTAGGAGCCGAAATTGCTTTTGGCATTGGAGGAATATTTTTTTGTTTCTCCAAGTAATCAAAATATTCTCTAATGGGTTTAGCCAATTCTGAATTTTTAATTTCATCAGAAAAACCTTCAAATACATCTTTAATAGAATCCTTATAAATAGGATTTGTCATTACATTACCAAAAACCATTGGAGTAACATACGAATTCGGATTGTTTTTTACATAATTCCAATCGTTAGCAGCAACCTTATTATATATAGTACGCATTTCGGAATTAATCCTATTAATAGTAGCAGTGTCATTCGCTTTTCGAGCTTCTTGATATTCTTGGATATAACCTTGACTTTTTTCACTGATTATAGCACGACCATCTCTTAATCTTACTAACTCGTCATTTAATTTAGAACCAGTAATCTTCGATTTATTTAAACTATCTTTATACGCAATAATCGAAATTTTACTATTAACATTTACAAAAGGCATAATACCAATATTTTTTATACTATCTATAAAAATACCAAAAATGACAGGCTCTTTAATTTCTCCATTAAAAGAAAATTTACCGTTTTGAACCGTTGTAGAGTCTACATTTATGATTTTACGATTTTCTTGCTTTTTTAGAAGAACTTTTCTACCATTAGGAATACCATCAATTTTAACATCAATTCTATAACCAGGTTTAGAACAAGAATAAGAAATAATTGTAAGAATTACGATAAGAATTATTTTTTGCATGATTGTTAATTTTATTTGCTGCAAAAATAAGTATTTTTTTTTATTTTAGATAGATTACTTTTCAATTTATGCATCTATAATGGTTTAAAACACTATAGAGAATAGAATTAGCCGTATCGGAACGGTTATGATACACTTCATTTTGTGAATTATCACTAATGCCAATTCAATTTTAAAATGCGCAAAAAAAATCAACAGATTTGATAAAATATTAATCGAACTTAGGTTATTTAGTCTCAATTTCGGAGAGTCATAAACTTTAAATAGAATACAAGTGTTTAGAGAGTGTAATTTAGCAGGTATAATCTGAAAAATCAATAAAAAAAAATTACCTTTGTTTTTTAGAATGATTTTAAATTAATAGAAATATGATGCAGTTTAATAAAAACGATATAAATAAGGTATTAGAGACTATAACAGCTCCAGGAGAAGGCACAAGTTTAATAGAAAGTAAATCCGTTAAAAATATTGTTATTTTTGGAAAAGAGGTCATTGTAGATGTAGAAATAGGAAACCCAACCTTACAAGCAAAGAAAAAGGTAGAAGTCGAAATAATGAAAGCAATACATCAACAAATTGACGTAAAAATTGATGTAAAGGTAAATGTAAAAGCAGCGGCAAATAAAAAGGCACCACCTGTAAAATCCATGCAAAGTTTAACTAAAAAAATACCAGGAGTAAAAAATATTATAGCAATAGCTTCAGGTAAAGGAGGCGTTGGCAAATCTACCATAACAGCAAATTTAGCAATAACATTGGCAAAAATGGGATTTAGTGTAGGTATTTTAGATGCAGATGTTTACGGACCATCCATGCCAATAATGTTTGATGTAACAAATAAAAAACCTTTATCAGTAACTGTAAATGGACGCTCAAAAATGAAACCAATAGAAAACTATGGCGTAAAAATGTTATCCTTAGGATTCTTTACAGATGCAAATCAAGCCGTAATTTGGCGTGGAGCAATGGCTTCAAAAGCATTAAATCAAATGATTTTTGATGCACATTGGGGAGAGTTGGACTTTATGCTAATCGATTTACCACCAGGAACAGGAGACATTCACTTATCCATAGTACAAGCAATTCCAGTAACAGGAGCAGTAATAGTGAGTACGCCACAAAATATAGCCTTAGCAGATGCAAAACGTGGAGTAGCAATGTTTAAGCAAGATAATATAAAAGTACCCGTTTTAGGAATTGTGGAAAATATGAGCTATTTTACACCAAAAGAATTACCAGAGAACAAATATTATATCTTTGGGAAAGATGGAGCAAAAAATCTTGCAGAAGATATAAAAACAACATTTTTAGGAGAAATACCACTCGTGCAAAGTATTAGAGAAGCAGGAGATGTAGGACATCCAGTTGCATTGCAGGAAAATACACCATTAGAAAAAGCGTTTAGCGCAATAGCAAAAAACATGTTATCGCAATTGGTAAAACGCAATGAAGAATTACCAGAAACAGAAATTGTAAGAATTACGACAATGAGTGGTTGTGCAACAAATTAAATAAAAGCATGAAAAAGGCTAATCTATAAATTATGAATAAAAAAGAAATACAAAAAGGCGTTGAAAATGCATTAGAAGAAATACGTCCATTTCTATTAAGTGATGGAGGAGATATTTCGTTAGTATCTATAACCCAAAACGTTGTAACAGTAGAACTTTTAGGAGCATGTACACATTGTAACATAAATAAAATGACCTTAAAAAATGGTGTAGAAGAAACTATTAAAAGGTATGTTCCACAAATTATAAAAGTAATAAATGTAAACGGATAAAAACAGCCGATTAGATAGACATGTAATGTTTTTAATAACCTCAGTTCGATTACAAAAAAAAATATAGGATTATATATTCAAATAATTTGTATATTTACAACTAAAATAAAATTAGGATGACTAATATATTTCATGACTTATTGCGTTTTCTTAAATTCCTAAACATTAGAAATCCAGAATGATATTAGATTAAATGTTACGCTTTTTTATTAATCATTTAATCATAAAATTATGCCTAGATATTATACCTTAGGAAAAATTCCACCAAAAAGACATACCACATTTAAAAAAGAAGATGGAAGTCTGTATCAAGAAGAATTGTTTGGAACAGCAGGTTTTGTAGGAATGTCTTCATTGATATACCATTTACATCCACCAACAGTTGTAAGCGAAATAAAACGCTTAGAAGATATAACACCAAAAATAGCAGTAAATAAAAATATGAAAGCTCTTAGTTTCAAAGGGTTTTCGTTAAAACCAGAGCAAGATTATTTAAAAAGTAGAAAAACATTATTTGTAAATAACGATTTGCACATAGGATTAGCTGCTCCAAAAGAGTTTTCAAAAGATTATTTTTACAGAAATTCCGATGCCGATGAAATGTTGTTTATACACGTTGGTTCTGGAAAATTAAGAACCATGTTCGGAAATATAAACTTTAAATATGGAGATTATTTAATTATTCCAAGAGGAATAACCTACCAAATTGATTTTGATACCGAAGAAAATAGAATATTATATATCGAATCGTTTAGTCCAATTTTTAGCCCAAAACGATATCGTAATAATTTTGGGCAGTTTTTAGAACACTCGCCATTTTGTGAACGAGATTTTAGATTGCCAACCAATTTGCAAACACACAATGAAAAAGGAGAATTTAAAATTCTTTCTAAAAAACAAGGAGTAATGTGGGAATATACACATAAAAATCATCCGTTTGATGTTGTAGGTTGGGATGGATTTCATTATCCCTATGCATTCTCTATTCACGATTTTGAACCAATTACAGGACGTATACACATGCCACCACCAATACATCAACAATGGGAAGCAGCAGGTTTTGTGGTCTGTTCTTTTGTGCCTAGAATGTACGACTATCATCCAAATTCTATTCCAGCACCTTACCATCATAGCAACATAGATTCCGAAGAATTACTATATTATGTAGATGGAGACTTTATGAGTAGAAATAATATCGAGAAAGGACAAATAACTTTGCATCCAGGAGGAATTCCACACGGACCACATCCAGGAGCGATTGAGCGAAGTGTAGGAAAAAAAGAAACGGGAGAATTGGCAGTTATGATAGATCCATTTAAACCAATGATGATTACTGAAGAAGCACTTAAACTAGAAGTAGAAGATTATTATAAGTCTTGGATTGTTTGAAGGAAATGAGAAATAAGAAGAAATAATGTATTTATAAATATAGCAAATAATATTTCCGAGTTAGTAGTAAATTTTCCTAAATACGAAACCTATAATTTAAAGTTCGAAAAATAGTAGATGTTACGTTTTAATATTAGGTAATATTACAGAAAAAACTACAAGAACAGGTAAATTATTTTATTAATATTTCTTGAGGTTCATCACACAACTTTTAATTAAAAGCCATCGAAATTATATAAAATCAAATGAATTAATACAAACTAAAGAAAAAATGAATTCCAAACAAAAAAACTATGGAATTTCAAAAACAATTAAAAAATGGAGTTAGATTTGTCTAAATTCTAATTTCTTTTTTCTACTAAAAATAAAAAAAAATGTCAAATTTAAAAAATATAGAAAATTTCAATTACGGTTTAGAAAAAATATTTCCAGAAGCAGAAGATTTTCTACCAATTATGGGAACAGATTATGTGGAGTTTTACGTTGGTAACGCCAAGCAAGCCGCACATTTTTATAAAACAGCATTAGGATTTCAATCCCTTGCATACGCAGGTTTAGAAACAGGCATGCAAGATAGAACGAGTTATGTAGTTGTACAAGACAAAATACGCATGGTTTTTACAACACCAATGCCAGGAACACATGGTGCCGAAATTCAAGAACACATAGTAAAACACGGCGATGGTGTAAAAGTAGTGGCGCTTTGGGTAGAAGATGCAAAAAAATCTTGGGAAGAAACTACCAAAAGAGGAGCAAAATCCTATTTTGAACCAAGAGTAGAAAAAGATGCAGATGGCGAAGTCATAAGAGCAGGAATCCATACTTACGGCGATACAGTACATATATTTGTGGAGCGTAAAAATTATAAAGGTACTTTTTTACCTAAATTTGAAAAATGGAATTCACATTATAATCCAAGTAGTTGTGGTCTAAAATTTATAGATCACATGGTTGGTAATGTGGATTGGAATCAGATGAATGTTTGGGGAAAATTCTATCGCGAAGTTATGGGATTCGCACAATTAATATCCTTCGACGATAAAGATATTTCTACCGAATATACAGCATTAATGAGTAAAGTAATGACGAACGGTAATGGAAGAATAAAATTTCCAATTAATGAACCAGCCAAAGGTAAAAAGAAATCTCAAATAGAAGAATATTTGGATTTTTATGGCGGAGCAGGAGTGCAACATATTGCAGTTGCAACCGATGATATTGTATTTACAGTTTCCGAAATGAAAAAACGAGGTGTAGAATTTTTATATGTACCAGGAGCATATTACGATACTGTAGGAGATCGTGTAGGAGAAATAGCAGAAGATATGGAGCTACTAAAAAAACACGGCATCATGGTCGATAGAGACGATGAAGGATACCTATTGCAAATATTTACAAAACCACTAACAGATAGACCAACACTTTTCTTTGAAATAATACAACGTAAAGGAGCACAGTCTTTTGGAAAAGGTAATTTTAAAGCACTGTTTGAATCTATTGAAGCAGAACAGGCGAGGAGAGGGACACTTTAAGTTTTTGTTTCTCCAAATAAATGCTTATAAAATCATTAATTATAAGTGAAGTAGAATGCAAAAAGATAAATAATTTATGGCTTATTTTGAGGACAACTGAAACAACAATAAAACTCAAAAAAACGAATATTATAGCAACTATCTAGAGTACGAATGCTTACATAGAATACAAGATAGAAGATAAAAAATCTATTAATTTAGCAACAGCTCGACCTCTATGGCTAATTTTACTTTTTTCAGTTAAAGACATTTCAGCAAAAGAAATAGGAAAACCGTTTGGTTTAAAAACAGGATCGTATCCAAAGCCTTTATTGCCCATTTTTGTAGATGCTATTTCTCCATTACAAATTCCTTCAAAAAAATATTGTTTTCCTTTTAAATTAAGAGCAATTATGGTTTTAAACTGTGCATTTCTATTCGATACACCATTTAATTTAGTTAATAGTTTTTGTATGTTTTTTTCAGAATTTCCATCTTCTCCAGCATAACGAGCAGAATAAACTCCAGGCTTCCCATCTAGAGCTTCAACTTCCAAGCCAGTATCATCAGCAAAACAATCGTATCCATAATTGGTTGTAATATAATCTGCTTTAAGTTTAGCATTACCTTGTAAAGTTTTTTCTGTTTCTTCAATTTCTTCCGAGCAACCTATATCTTTCAAACTCAAAAGTTGTATTGATTTAGGTAGCAATACTTGTAGCTCTTTTATTTTATTTGAATTGCTTGTTGCAAAAACTATTTTCATACGTTTCTCTCTTTTAAAATAAAAAAGGCTGTCTAATAAATTTAGACAGCCTATAATATATATTCTAAATAATTATTCTTTTTCTGGCATTAAAATACCAACTACCGCACCCTTAGATAAGAATTTTTTAGCTATATTTTGTACATCACTAACAGTTAAATCGTTAACTGCTTTTTCATAACCGCTTAAATCTTTAACTTCATTTGCCTTAAAGATAGTACTTGACATTTTTTGCAACCAAAAACTATTCTTTTTTAATTGTTCCTTTCTGTTTAATAAGAAAGCTTCTTTAGCCTTATTCAAGTCTTTTTCTTCTGGACCTTGTGCAATCATTTTTGCAACTTCTTGTTCTGATATAGCTTTTAATTTTTCTACATTTTCTGGACCACAAGAAAAAGAAATATTTAAATTATAAGAATTATATAACTCACTAAAACTTCCTCTAATTCTTGGCGAATATACACCAGCCTCTTCTTCACGTAATTTTTCAGTTAATTTAATTGCCATTATTTCTCCTAAAGCTTTCATCGCTAATCCATCTTTATCATTATATTTAGACTGTCCTCTATAATTCATATTAACCATACTTTTAGGATCGTTTCCTTTGTAAAATGTTTTAGAATGATTTCCTGTAAGAGGAAAAAATCCATCATCCACATACTTTTCTCTATCACTACTTGCTGGTAGACTTGCTATATATTGTTTTGCAAATTCTTTTAACTTATTTTCGTCAAAATTCCCTACAAAGAAAAAGTTAAAATCTCCTGCATTTCCAAAACGTTTTTGATAAATTTCATAAGCCAAATCATAATTTGTTTTGTCGAATGCTTCCGAAGTTGGAAAACCAGTATATCTATCGTATTTACCTCTTTGAAACTTTCCAAAAGCATCCATAAAGTAATATTGTGGATTTGCCAAAAGGTTTCCTAAAAACCCTTTTTGCTTTGCAACAAAAGAGTTAAAAGCTTCTTTATCTTTATTTAGTTTTGTGAAATTTAGATGAATTAATTGAAACATCGTCTCTAAATCTTTTGGAGTCGAAGAACCAGACATTCCTTCAGATAATTTACCAATATGTGGTCTAACTCTAGCAATTTTACCAGTCATAAATTTATTTAAGTCATTTTTATTTAATCCAGCAATTCCTGCTTCAGACAAACCACTTAATGCTAAGTTAACATCTAAATAATCTTTTGTTGTAAGTAAAGATGTTCCACCTTGACTTTCACATTCAAAAAGTATCTCATCATTTTTAAAATCTGTTTTTTTATAAAACACTTTAACACCATTACTTAATGTAAATGAAGAAAACCCAAAAGCATTTGCTTCCGTTTCTTTAACAATACTTCCTTTTTGAGGAAACTCAGCAAACAAAGATTGTTGTACCGCTTTATCTTCATAAGGTTTTATGTCGGTATTCGAACTAACAGATGCTAATAAATCTAGTACCTCTTTTTCGGTTATCGCTTTTTCTTTACCAGTAATCAATATCACACGATTATCGTCTCTTAAATAATTTTTAATCAATTCATTTACTTCACTTAATTTAATTGTAGGTAAAACCTTATGATAAAAATTATATGACCAATCAATACTAGGCATTGTCTCTCCATCTAAAAAATTATCAATCATTGGTTGTATAAGTCTTTTAGACTCTTGTTTTCCTTTGTTTTCAAATCGTTTATCAATTCGTGCTAACATACTAGTTTTTGCGCGTTTAAATTCTCCAGCTTGAAAACCATAACGTTTTACTCTTTCATTTTCTTCTACTAAAGCTTTTAAAGCTGGTAAATAATCTGTCCCTTTTGCCATGGACATAGATTGATATGCTTCTCGACCTCTTACCATTGTTCCGCCATTATAAGAAAAACCATATACAAATGGAGGATTTGAATTATTTCGTAATTCTCCCAACCTATTGTTAATCATCGTTGCAAAAAGACCTTCTATTAATTCTTTTCTTGCTCCAGTAACCGTATTATCAACTTTATAAGGTGTTGGATTTTTATACATTAATTGAATTTGACTAAACATAGCCTCTTTATCCGATTCTATCGCAACAAAAGTTTCTTTATGATTTTCATCACCAAAATTCTTACGTTCTCGTGGATTTTCTATACCATTTGGTTTATCAAAATGTGCTTTTATTTTTGCTTCCAATACTTTTACATCAATATCACCAACTGCAATAACAGACATTAAATCTGGTCGATACCAATCTTTATGAAAACGTCTTATTGCTTCTGGTTTAAAATTTTCAATAATCTCTTTTTTACCAATTGGTAGCCTTTCTGCATATTTTGATTTATATAAAATTTTAGGTAAATAATGTTTCATCATTCTTTTATTTGCTCCTAATCCTGTACGGTATTCTTCTAAAACAACACCTTTTTCTTTGTTAATTTCATCTTCGGTCAATAAAGCATTAAAAGCCCAATCTTCTATTATTTGAAACCCTTTTTCTAATTTTTCTTCGTCATCACTTGGTATAGGTAATATATATACGGTTTTATCAAAACCAGTGTATGCATTTAAGTGCATACCAAATTTTACTCCAATACTTTGCAAATAATCAACCAACTCGTTTTTCTTAAAGTTTTTTGTACCATTAAAATTCATGTGTTCCATGAAATGTGCTAAACCCTGTTGATCTTCATCTTCTACAATAGACCCTGCATTTACAACCAAACGAAGTTCTACTTTATCTGCTGGTTTTCCATTATTTTTAATATAATATTTTAAACCATTGTCAAAAGTTCCTTGAATAACAGATGGATCATCAGGAACTACAGATACTTCCTCAATTTTAACTTCTTGTTCCGTTGCAGTATTTTTTGCTGCTTGTGTTGCTGTTTTTGTAGTATTACATGCCAAAAAACTTGTCAATACTGCCAAACTAAGAATTTTTTTAATCATAATGTATTTTCATTTTTAATTTAAGATGTAAATATAACTCTATTTTAATTAAAAAGTATATTTTCGTATCTATAATTAAATAAAATAGTGCAAACTAATATTACATATTTAAAAGGTGTAGGAACAGCTAGAGCCGAACTTCTAAAAAAAGAACTCGGTATTAAAACGTATGCAGATTTAGCAAATTTCTTTCCAAATAGATACATCGATAGAACTCATTTTTTTAAAACCAACGAACTACATTCCAATAATAGCGAAGTCCAAATTATTGGACAAATAACAAGTGTTAAAGAAATAAAACAAAAAAGAGGTAGTCGCTTAACCGCATTATTTAGCGACGAATATGGCAGTATTGCGCTGGTTTGGTTTCAAAGAGTTAAGTGGATAAAAGACAGTTTAAAGCCTAATGTTAATTACATTTGCTTTGGCAAAATAACAGTTTTTAATGGTAAATTTACAATAACTCATCCAGAATTAGAGCTTGTAAGTGAGTACAATAAAAGTTTACGAACAGCAATGCAAGCCATATATCCATCAACAGAAATGTTACTAAAAAGATACGTTAATAACCGAGTAATTTCTAAAATGATGCAACAATTATTTTTAGAAATTAAAGGTCGATTTGTAGAAACATTGTCCAATGAAATTATTAAAACCAACAAATTAGTTTCTAAGAATATGGCAATGTATCATATTCACTTCCCAACAAGTCAAGAAGCTTTACAAAAAGCACAATTTAGACTAAAATTTGAAGAGTTATTTTTTATTCAGTTACAGCTTATTAGAAAAAACAGAATACACAAGACAAAATTTAAAAGTTATCCGTTTCAAAAAATAGGAACCCATTTTAATAATTTTTATAACAACAACTTACCATTTAAATTAACAAATGCACAAAAACGAGTACTTAAAGAAATTCGAAAAGACTTAAATACAGGAGCACACATGAATCGTTTATTACAAGGCGATGTTGGTTCAGGTAAAACAATTGTTGCATTATTATCTATGCTAATTGCTTTAGATAATAAATACCAAGCAACATTAATAGCACCTACAGCAATTCTAGCAACACAACATTTTGAATCGATTGTCAAATTATTAGAAAACACAAATATAAATGTCGCATTATTACAAGGATCAACTAAAGCAAAAGAACGAAAAATAATTCATAAAAATTTAGAAAATAACACCTTACACATTTTAATAGGTACACATGCCATACTAGAAGATAAAGTAAAATTTAAAAATTTAGGTTTAGCAATTATCGACGAGCAACATCGTTTTGGAGTAGCACAACGCGCTAAAATGTGGCTAAAAAATACATTACCACCACATATTTTAGTGATGACAGCAACACCAATTCCACGAACTCTAGCAATGAGTATTTATGGCGATTTAGATATTTCGGTTATTGACGAATTACCACCAGGAAGAAAAGAAATAAAAACAGTACATCGATTTGATAAAAATAGACTAGCAGTTTTTAAATTTTTAAAAGACGAAATAGCAAAAGGAAGGCAAGTATATATCGTATATCCATTAATTCAAGAGTCCGAAGCTATGGATTATAAAGATTTAATGGATGGTTATGCCAGTATCTCAAGAGATTTTCCAAAACCAAAATATCAAATAAGTATAGTACACGGTAAAATGAAAGCGGAAGACAAATCGTTTGAAATGGAACGGTTTATAAAAAACCAAACACAAATAATGGTAGCAACAACCGTTATCGAAGTAGGAGTTAACATACCAAATGCAAGTGTTATGGTTATTGAAAGCGCAGAACGTTTTGGCCTATCACAACTACATCAATTAAGAGGTCGTGTAGGTCGTGGAGCAGAGCAAAGTTTTTGTATCTTAATGAGTAGTTTTAAATTAAACGCAAATGCAAAATTACGACTAAAAACCATGGAGCAAACAAACGACGGTTTCGAAATTGCAGAAGTCGATTTAAAATTAAGAGGGCCAGGCAACTTAATGGGAACACAACAAAGCGGTATTTTAAACCTTAAAATTGCCGATGTTGTTAAAGATGCAACTATTTTAAGCTTGGCTAGAAAAGTTGCAAATAAGGTGTTAAATGAAGATGTAAACTTAAAATTAAAAAAAAACAATCCAATTAATATAACTTACAAAAAAATTGCAAAAAATCAAAGCCTTTGGATCAATATTAGCTAATAATATATGGTGTAAAAATAACCATATATATATAATTTATTCTTTTAATTTTAGTTTGTTATATTTGT
>JALSLK010000118.1 GCA_026988355.1 Flavobacteriaceae bacterium | reverse complement strand
ATAAATGTAAAAACCCGCAAGAGGCATTAGCTATTTTTGGAATTAAATATAGCATCCGTTATGCAAATGCATCAAGTGGTTTTGGTATGTCTGATGACTATGGAAATTTTATTACTGGTATTGATTCCGAAGATTATTTACACGACCATATCCATTCCTTTTTTAGTAAAATATATAATCGCAAAGAAACTTGGAGAGAGTTTGAAGAAGGAATTGCCATTTATTATGGAGGGAATTGGGGCGTTTCTTTAGCTACATTAAAAAATAAACTTCGAGAAGAATTAATTAGTAGTCCAAATTTTGATTTTTTAACTGAATTTAAAAAAGGAAGAAAAGGAAAACGTTACGATAAACTACATATTTTTGACCGAGTTATAAATGCTGTTTTTGTAGAAAAAATAATAAAGACACATGGTTTTGATGCTGCTGTTAAAGTAATGCATTGTGGTAATAACGGCGAAAAATTCTTTACTTTATTACATCAAAAAACAGGCATTAATGAAAGTAATTTTAATAGCAAACTAAAAGAATTATTAAATTCTAATTAGCATTATAAAATTGCCAATCGAAACAATCTTTAGTATCCAAAACTAACTTTCTAACTTTAAAATTGCTGTTGTTCGTTTACGTGTTTCTCTACATAATGTAGCGTTAGTAATTAAAGATTGTCCAAAAGTTGGTATCATTTCTTTAATCGTCTTTTGCCATGTTTCTGTTTTAATTTGTTCGGGAAAACAAGTTTCTAACAAATCTAACATAATATTGACTGCTGTTGATGCTCCAGGAGATGCGCCAAGCAAACAAGCTAATGTTCCGTTTTTATCTGTTACAACTTCAGTTCCAAATTTTAGCTTTCCGCCTTCTTCTGCATCTTTTTTAATAATTTGTACTCGCTGACCTGCAATTGCTAATTCCCAATCTTCAAATTTTGCTTCTGGATAGTATTTTTGTAGTGCCTCAAAACGATCTTCTGGCGATTGCATTACTTGATTTATCAAATATTTTGTCAATTTAAAATTGTGATATCCTGCGGACAGCATTGGCCAGATATTATCGACTTCGAGAGATAGCGGTAAATCGAAATAAGAGCCGTTTTTTAGAAATTTTGTTGAAAATCCTGCATAAGGACCAAACAATAAAGAACGTTCTCCATCCATCATTCTTGTATCTAAATGTGGGACGGACATTGGTGGAGAGCCTTCGGCTGCTTTACCATATACTTTTGCTTCGTGTTGTTTTATTACTTCTTTATTTGTACATCGCAACCATTGTCCGCTTATTGGAAATCCTCCATATCCTCTACCTTCTGGAATATTGGTTTTTTCTAATAAAATTAAAGAGCCTCCTCCTGCGCCAATAAATACAAAATCACTTGTTACTGCGTATTCTTTTTTAGATGCTAAATCTTCTATTTCTATATGCCAAGTATTGTTAACTTGATAGGTTAAGTCTTGTATTTCTTGTCCTAAATGTACCGAAACACCATCTAATGTTTCTAAATACTGAATCATACCTCTTGTAATCGCTCCAAAATTAACATCTGTTCCGATTTCCATTCTAGTAACTGCAATTTTTTCATCTCGTTTACGATTTTTCATCATTAATGGAATCCATTTTTGGATTTCTTCAAAATTTTCGGAATATTTCATATCCTCAAACATGGCATATTTTGTTAATGCTTCGTATCGTTTCTTTAAAAAAGTTACATTTGCTTCTCCCCAAACAAAACTCATGTGATCAATATCGTTTATAAATGGGTATCCTTTAGGGAATTTTTTTTGTTGTTTTAAATATGCCCAAAACTGTTTTGAGGTTTCAAATGAAGCACTAATTCGCAATGCTTTTTCGATATCAATCTCTCCATTTTCTTTTTCTGGAGTATAATTTAATTCACAAAAAGCAGAATGTCCTGTTCCTGCATTATTCCATGCATCCGAGCTCTCTGCTCCTATTTTATCTAATCGTTCGTAAATAGCAATTTGTGCATTTGGAATTAGTTTTTTTAACATTATTGCTAATGTTGCACTCATGATTCCTGCTCCAATTAATGTTATATTTTTTGGTGTCTTCATTTTAGCTTTTGTTGTTTTTTGCTAAAATAAAATATTTCCTATAAATACTATTATAGAATTTTAAAATATCGCATATTCAAAGATTAAAGAGGTAGTAATTTTATAATCGGAATACGAATATTCTCCTAAAATCTTTTCTTTTGTGTTTTATGTTATTGGTAAATCGCGTTAATTGACGATTAAAATATAGTATATCCTACAATTATTGATGTACTTTTATATTTCGTATACCATGAGAGATTATCTCTCAATAACCCTCTATTTGTCGCTGCTCTAATTTCCAAACTAAACTTATTATTATAGTTATACCCTAATCCGAAAACAAAATTAGCATTTGCTTTAATATTAAATGTATATAAGGTATCATCATCAATTACTGAATTGATACTATGATTTATAACATAGGCTCCATTAATAAAAATCTTTGATTTCTTATTCAAGAAGAAATAATATCTAACTCCAATAGGAAGTTCAATATATTTATAATCTACTTTTACATTTTTTACTCTAGTTTCTATTAAATTGATCTGTTGATTTTGTTTTTTTTCTGTTTTATATGATTTATATGTTGGTTCAATAAAAATTGCCCATTTATTTTTATTAAATGGCATAATAAATTCTGCCTCAATTCCAAACCGAAATACAAACTTATTATCAAATTCTGTTTTAAAGAATTCAACACGATCATAAAAATTTGAAATATAAGTGAGATTATCTATTAATAGTTTAGTTTGGCTTATACCTGGTCGCAGTGTCAAATTAAATAAATCTCTCTTTTTTTGTGTGTCTTTATTAACATAATTCTTATCACTACATTGGTTATATCTTGAAAACAATTTAGTTAAATCCACTTCATTATATCCCATATTCTGTATTCCTTTTTTAGAAACTCCATCACATGTTAAGTTAATCCACAATTGCTGTTTAAATCTTTCATTTTTTTGAATATCTCCATCTTTATTATAAAATTGTTTAAATGCTAGTTGTTCAATCTTAATTTTTTTTGTTTTATAAAAATAACGTCTTAAGCTATTGTTTTCATATAAAAACAAGTCTGCATCACCTTCTATAAGTACTTTTAAAAAAATAGTCTCCTCTTTAAATGATAAAGTTCTAATATTACTTAACTCGCTTAATTTATTACTAGATCTATCTATATCTACAACAAACCTTTTGTATTTTGAATATCCATAAACACCAAACTCTTTCACATTTATAATATTTCCTATTTTTGGCTTTTCGTTGTTTGATAACTTGTACTCAAACGCTGTTGGATTGTTTCTCCAATCTATATTTTTTATAAAACATGCAATTTTTTTATTTGCATTATTGATAAAATATCCCTTTTCAAATTTTATTTGCGCATAATTTGTAAGACTTATTGCAAAAATTAGTAGTGTAATTAATTTCTTTTTCATTTAATTTTGTTTAAATTTAATTTGGAAACGGTTTGTATATGAAGATGAAGCGTTGGGCATTTAAAAGCACTTCATTTTCAATTTATCTCTATCTTTATTTATATGTATTAACTCTGGCTTAATCAATTATTGTTTAATGATTTATGTATTTTGTTGTAAAATGTTTTTTTTATTATTCTAAAATCCAATTTATCAAATCGTCAGTATCAACTATTGACCAACTATGCGGTTTTTTTTCTCCAGTTGTACGATATCCTTTATCATTTGTTTGAATTAATTTTATATTTTTCCAATGCTTATTTTTTAAAACTTCATTGGTTTTTTGAAGTGTATAAGCATTTGTGCTTTCAAAATCGGTTTCTCTTGTTTTTTTCCACCATAAAGTATCAGGTTCGGTATAGAAACGGATTTTTTTACTTTTTAGGTTTTTAATATTATTTACATTTCTTGTTTTTAATGTAAAAGGAGATACTTTTTGAATATTTAAAAGTAAAGAATCTTTTCCGCCAAACTCTTTTTCAAAATAGTTGATAATCCATTTTGGTTCGGCAAGTCGTTCTACTGAAAAATCTTTTCTCAATATATCTTTTTGAGAACTTTGGTATAAAGCAAATAAATCAATAGGCGAATCGACAACAAATACTCCTTTCGGATTTATAGTAGTGTTAGTTTCTATTAAATAGTTAGAGAGTGTTAACGCAATAGTACCACCAATCGATATTCCACCTATAAAAATATTTTCAGTTTTTAGATGATATTTTTCTATGGTTTCTGTAATCAATTTGGTTAATTGTTCTGAATCCTTTTTTTCAATCCATAAATGACGATTAAAATTCATTAATAGAACTGAAATACCTTTTTCAGTTGCCTTTTCAATAATCTTAAATTCTTCTTTTGTTTCTTTAGAAGTAGAACCACCACCAGGAAAAACAATTAACAATCCTTTTAATTCACTTGACTTTATGAGTTCGTAATCATCAGTTACAACCGTTGTTATTTTGTTTTCTTTTGTTTCTTCTTTTTTGGATTTATTTTTACAAGCCATTACCAAAATAAGTGATATAAATAATAAAATTTTTTTCATATTCTATTTTTTAAAACGTTAATGATCTGATGACTAATTTGTGCATTTAATTCACGCTTTTCTTTTTGTAGTGTAAAAACAGAAATTGTAGTATTGTAATCAGGTAAATACATTACATCTGTTCCCCACCAACCACCGTGATAATAGGCTGTTGCTTCTCTAAAAAAATTGATTCTTCTTATTCCAAGACAATAAATTGATTTTTCTTTTGGTAAAACATAAGTGTATATGTTTTTTAGAACTTCTTTATCTTTTATAATTTCCCCTTCAAATAATAACTGAAAAAATAGTGCCAAATCTTTGGTTGTTGAAGCAATACCGCCACCACCATATAAATCCCAAGATGGATTTATATTATACGAATCCCAATTTTGTTTTTCTGAATATTGATGAGCAAGAGGTAAGGTGTTTTTAGGTTTATTTTCTAAATTAACAAACCAAGTGTTGTTTAATTTATGCTTTTTAAATTCTAATAATTCTCTGATTGCTGTGTAAAAAGGTTTTCTTGTTTTACTTTCTATAATTTCAGTTAACAAAAGATAATTAATATCTCCATAAGCAAATGTTTTTCCAGATTCTATTGGTTTTGCCATTTTCATTGCTAATTTTATTTGTTCATATCTTGTCCAATTATGATTTGGGTTTTCTTTTACAAACGAAAAATAAGCGTCATTAACGTAGTCTGTAATTCCTGATGTATGGGAAAGTAACTGTTTTACGGTTATTTTAGTAACGTTATAACCACTATTTTTGAGTAACCTTTTTGTTTTTCTATGGATTATTTTTTTTATAGGTTGATTCAATTTCAAAATACCATTTTCTACTAATTTCAAAATAGTGGCAGATACGTATGTTTTAGTATTACTTGCAATAAGTAATGGCTGATTTTTATTGAGTTTTTCTTTGGTTTTTTTGTTTGAAAAACCAACCGCAGATGACCAAGAAATGTTTTTATTAGGCGATTCTACGTGAATCATTATTCCAATAGCATTTATATTTTCTTGATAAGTGGAATCTAAAATATGCTGAAATTTTTGTTCTAATTTTTGTGCATTACAAACATTGGAAAGTAATAATGCTGCTATTAAAAATAGTATATGTGCTCTTTTTTTTTCCATATATGAGATAATGTTGTTGCTTGTTTAAGCACTAATTTAGAAAATATATTTTATGCTGTTGTAAAGTAAATTTTACTATTCGTACTTCTCTTTTATGTATTTTTCTACGTTACTTTTTTCATAAAAAAAGGTGTGATCTTGAATGCTTAAAATGTCATTAATTGCTTTTTCTTTGTTCTTTGCTTGTTTGTAATATGCTTTACAAATCAAATATCCTGTCCAATATCCAGCATTTTTAGGCCTTTTTTTATTCGCTTGATGCCAAGAACTCCAAGAATCCCAAGCACTTTTATTTTTATCATTTCTGAAGTCATTCCATATTTCAATTTCTTTTCCTTTAAATTCAGAATAATCTCCATCAGTTTCTCCACTAATTAATTCGGCTATAAATTCTGCCGAACCTTCGCTTATACTTTTTGAAAGCAACGTGTTTTCGTCTTTCATTTTAGATTGATTAAAATGTACTAATCGTGACTTACTGTTATTGGAATGTGTTTTCTTAACATACTAATTCGTAAAATATCTTTATTCCAATTTTTTGTATTTGTATTTTCTGTGCGACAAAGTATCTCTGTTCCAATTAGTAAACCTCTTTTAGAAATTGTGCCGTTTGAACTGAATTTTCCAACTACAAAATAAACATCAGGAAATACTGCATTTGGGTATATGCTTTTAAATGATTCGAAGTTTGAATAAATCTGCCTTTTTAAGTCATCAATATTTGAAATATCCTTTCGTATTGATTTGTAAAACCCTTTATGTCTTATTACAAATTTTGCAAATTTATCAATGTCTTTGATTTTGGTTTTATAAAAATCTTTAAGACCTTTTGTTCCTTTATAAAAATATTCTTTTTTAAATATTCTTTTTGCATTAACAAAATCATTTATTGCTAAATCAAATGCTTTGTAGAAATTGGTAATATCAGAAGTGTAAATTTTCGCTGAATGAGGTTCTTTAGAAACTCTTAAACTTTGAGAGAATACTGCACACGATTGAAATACACAAATTAGAAGAATATAGTAGAATGTTTTATGAAGATTAATTTTCAATTTGAGTTCGATTTAAAATGTTTTACAACAAATATATAAAAATCAATTTATATAAAATTATTTTATTATCACAATTTACTACTTTTGACAAATGACTAAAAAAGCATTACTAAAATATTTAGAAATTTTCGTTACAGAACGGAGACGAAATCTTTTTGATAAAGTTTTAAACCAACGAACCAAACATTTTACGGTCGTATTAGAAGATTTATTTGAAAAACACAATATTAGTGCTGTTGCGAGAAGTTGCGATATATTCGGAATTCAAGACATTCATATTATTGAAAATAGATACAACTCGTATGTATCCAATCACGTTGCAAAAGGTGCTCAAAAATGGATTGATTTTTACAATTACAACAAACAAGAACACAATACTCAGATTTGTATTGATCACTTAAAAAAACAAGGCTACCAGATTATTGCCACAACACCTCATACCGATTCCTGCATTTTAGAAGATTTTGACATCCGTAAAAAATCTGCTTTTGTTTTTGGTGTTGAAAAGGCTGGAGTATCGGATTTGGTTATGAATCAAGCAGATGGATTTTTAAAAATTCCAATGGTTGGATTTACGGAAAGTTTAAATGTCTCTGTTGCTGCTGCATTAATTTTGAATACCACTACACAAAAATTACGAAATTCGAATAGCAACTGGCAACTAACCAATTCTGAAAAAGAAACGATCAAATTAGAATGGATGAAAAAATCCATAAAAAGTATCGATTTAATTTTAGAGCGATTTCACAAAAAAACATGTTGATTTTTTTAGCGCATTTTGAAATTGAATTGGTATCATTTATATTTTTTTTACTAAATACACATAGTAGAGTCAAAAAAGATAACGAGAAATAGCAAAAAATAGAATTTTAATCCAAATACCTATGGCTAAAATCATATTCTCGTAATTCTATTTCTTCTATAGGATACTTTCTATGTTCGCCTAAATGCTTAAAAACTTTATTCTTTTTTATTGCATTTACAATATCTAATGGTGTACAATTTTCTGTATCTTTCCATAAATTAGTTGATTCTTTAGTAACTTCTTTATTCCCATTTTTTTGATATGGATTATTTCTATTACTAATCTCATTTAAAAAATTAACAGGTAATTCTAAATCACTATTTAACAGTAATTTCCCTGTTTTATTGATAAGTACCTTATACAGATCATTTTTTAAAATAACAACTAATTCAAAAAAACTTATTTTTAAATGTGTGTTTTTGTAATACAAATTATCTCCTTGAAAACTATTAGAAACAATCATAGTTACTATATCTAATTCTTCAAAAGAACAAGATATCGACAATTTCTCTTTAAGCACATTAAAATTACCATTAATATAATTTATTGCTCTTTGTAACTGATTAGAGGCTTTAGATTGAAATATTCTAGATTCATAATTTTTATTTACTAACATCTCTTCAAAAACAATGGTATTTTTGAGTTCTATTACAAATAAAGTTTTATCCTTATATGCTAATACATCTATTTCTCCTTTATTTGTTTGCCATTGGTATGGATAACTATAAAGTGTTTCAAATCCAGCAGCTATAAAATACAATGCAAGTTTTTTTTCTGTTTCTAAAGCGGTTTCTTGTTGATTGATTAATTTTTCTCTCCATAATTTACGATGCAGTAGATTCTCCCATTTTCGATCTTTTAAAAATGCCGACAACCAATAAATGGTATCATTTATTTGCAAAAACGGATTCAAATCAATTTCGGTATTCTGCTTATAATCGCTACTTTTTATCGTTAAAAAATCAACAATAATGGTACTTTCATCAACCGAATAATTAAAATATTTAGCAATCTTGCTTATCAAATTTTCTTTCTTAAAACCGCAAATATAATTTGGAATAAATAGCGAGATAAACTCTTTTTTTAAAGTTCTTTTCATAACGAAATTTTCTGTTTTGTTCCCATAAAAATTTCGACACTGTGGAAAAAATTTTACCGAAAATGTCTGCAATACTTCTACTACTTTTTCTATATCAATTGTGTGATTTTTATACGTGATTTTTACAGGAATACTATAAAAATCAAAATAAGCCAAAGACGATATTTTTTTTAATACAAACTCCTTATCCCAAAAATCTTTTTTAGTTTCTATTTGACTTTTAATCTTAGAAAAGCTACTGCTCAATAAATAATTTTCTTCATAAGTTCCTTTTTCTAAAGTCTGACGATACAATACAGATATTTTATTTGTTTTTAAATCTGCCTCTAAATCATCAATTATCTCAAATTCTGCAAAACCACTTAAATATTTATCTAATTGGTAATTGTTATCGTATTTAGCAAAAAAGAATTCTATTAACTCTCTAAAGTGTTTTTTTTGTTTGGAAATTTTTTCTTTTGGAAATATATCTGTATTAGGCTTAATTGGAGGTAATTCCTTCTTTAACAAATCATTAAACTCTTGCAAAGAATATTTATTATCTTTCTTGTTGTTTTTATTATTTTTTTGAACTAAAAACAGATCCAATAAACGAATTAATATGGCTTCATAACTTGTTATAATAGTTCTATTATTTGGAGTCTTTTTAGAATAATTTTTAAATTTTTGAAAATAAGATGTAAAGTGAATGATTATTTCTTCACAAGAATATTTAGCAATTTCTTTGTAGTAATAATCTGCTAATTCGTTCCAATAATTTTGATTTTTTTTTACAAAGAGAAGTTCTTTGTATAGAAACCTAAATTTAGAAATTTTAGACTGTTTTAATAATTTAAAGCTTTGCCAATGTGAAGGATGATTAAATGCCTTTTTTAGTTTAATCGCTGTTTCTATATTTTTATAATTTTCAGCAATTAATATCTGAGATAAAAAGGTAGAACTACAATAGTTGTCATTTCCAAAATAGGATAACATTAATTCGCTCCATACAGCAGTATCTATTAAAGGTTTAATAAAAGTAGTTACTTCATTTTGAGAACTACTTTCTATAGATTTAAGTTTTTTTCTTAGTTGTTTTGCATTCATATTATTTTTTAGCCTCATAAACCACACAAGGAATAATCATTTCTTCTAAGGAAATACCACCATGTTGGTACGTATTTTTATAATATTTTACATAGTGATTAAAATTATTTGGATATGCAAAAAACAAATCTTCTTTCGCAAAAATAAAAGAACTAGTCATGTAACCAGATGGTAAACCAATAGCCTTAGGGTTTTTAACTGCATAAACATCTTTTTCTTGATAGCTTACACTACGACCAGTTTTATATCGCAAATTAGAAGAAATACTTTTTTCTCCAACAACTTTCGTAGGTTTATTCACATTAATCGTACCGTGATCGGTAGTAATTATCAATTTTAAACCCATTTGTTGCGTTTTTTGAATCATCTCTAATAAAGGCGAATTATTAAACCAACTTAAAGTTAAAGAACGATAAGCTTTATCGTCTTTTGCAAGTTCCTTAATCATATCCATTTCGGTACGAGAATGCGATAACATATCTACAAAATTATATACAATAACCGTTAAATCATTATCTTTAATTTTAGAAAAATTATTTGCTAAATCGTTTCCTTTTACAAGGGAAGTTATTTTATAATATTCGTGTTTAATATCTAATCGAATACGCTTTAACTGCGCTTCTAAAAATTTGTTTTCAAATAGATTTTTACCACCTTCATCTGTATCATTTCGCCAATAATCAGGATGTTTACTTTCCATTTCGGCAGGAGTTAATCCAGAAAAAATAGCATTCCGAGCATACTGTGTAGCAGTAGGTAAAATACTATAAAAAGCAGTTTCTTTGGTCTTTTTAAAATAGGTATTTATCACAGGTTCAATAACACGCAATTGATCATAACGCAAGTTGTCAATTACAATTAAAACAGTTCCATTATCTTTCGTAATTTCAGGTTTAATTATTTTTCTAAAAAGATGATGAGAAAGTATTGGCTTCTCTGTATTAACATCAAACCAATCTTCATAATTATTTTTAATAAATTTAAAAAATAAAGTATTGGCTTCTGTTTTTTGTGCTTCTAAAATTTCAATCATTCCAGAATCTGCAATAGATTCTAACTGAATTTCCCAGTGTACCAATTTTTTATACAATTCAATCCAATCTTCATAAGTATTTACCATTGCTAAATCCATAGAAATTTTACGAAATTCTTGTTGGTAATTAGAGGTTGTTTTTTGAGAAATTAAACGAGAATGGTCTAAGTTCTTCTTTAAACTTAATAATATCTGATTTGGATTTACAGGTTTAATCAAATAATCGGCAATTTTAGAACCAATTGCCTCTTCCATAATATATTCTTCTTCGCTTTTAGTAATCATAACAACAGGTAGATTTTGTCGAATTTCCTTTATCTGTCCAAGCGTTTCAATACCAGTAAGTCCAGGCATATTTTCGTCTAAAAATACAATATCAATATTTCTTTTATCTGCAATAAGATCAATAGCATCTGCACCATTTGTAGCGGTTACAACCTTATAATTTTTTTTTTCTAAAAACAAGATATGTGGTTTTAGTAAATCAATTTCGTCATCCACCCAAAGAATATGTATCATAGTAAAAGTATTTAATTTGGTATATAAATATATAGAATCGTAAGTTATAAATCATTAAAATCGCAATTTCTTTTTATATCTTTGCTACATGAACAAACTCAAGATTATTAACGACCCAATTTACGGTTTTATTACAATACCAAGTGAATTAATTTTTGATATTATCGAACATCGTTATTTTCAGCGACTTAGAAGAATTTCGCAAATGGGAATGTCATATCTCGTATATCCAGGAGCACATCATACAAGATTTCAACATGCAATTGGATGTATTTTCTTAATGCAAAAAACAGTACAAGTTCTTCGTTTTAAAGAAGTAGCTATCTCAAAAGAAGAAGAAGAAGCACTAATAATCGCAATATTATTACACGATATTGGACATGGAGCTTTTTCACATGCATTAGAACACAGCATCGTAAATGATATTTCGCATGAAGAAATCTCCTTAAAATTTATGGAAGAATTAAACCTCGAATTTAAGGATAAATTAACTTTAGCAATAGAAATATTTAAAGGAAATCATACACGACAATTTTTAAATCAATTAATCTCAAGTCAGCTAGACATTGATAGATTAGATTATTTAAAACGCGATAGCTTTTATACAGGAGTTGGCGAAGGAAATGTAAACTCCGAACGACTAATAACCATGCTAAATGTTAAAGATGAAGAATTAGTAGTGGAAGAAAAAGGAATTTATTCCGTAGAAAAATTCATTATTTCGAGACGTTTAATGTATTGGCAAGTCTATTTACACAAAACAGGATTAGTTGCCGAAAATATGTTGGTAAAAGTATTACAAAGAGCAAAAGAGTTAGCAAAAAAGGGCATAAAAGTAGAAGCAAGTGATGCATTAAAATTTTTCTTATATCAAAAAATAGATCGTCATAATTTTAATAAAAATGTGTTGGAAATATTTTCCCAATTAGATGATTTTGATATAATTTCTGCAATTAAATCGTGGCAAAATCACGAAGATTTTATATTATCAACATTAAGTAAAAATATCATTCAGAGAAATTTATCAAAAATAAAACTAAAAAACCAACCTATCAACAACAGTTTTATTACAGAAATAAAAAATAAAATACAGAAAAAATACAATGTACATACAGACGAATTATCTTATTTTGTAATGGAAGGAAAAGTGTCTAATCACGCATATTCCGTAGAAGCAAGTCCAATACATATTTTATTTAAAAATGGAGACTTAAAAGATATCGTTACTGCATCCGACCATCTAAATTTACAAGCCTTAACTAAGCCAGTTATAAAACATTATATTGCATATCCAAAGTAAATATTTAAAGTTTCAATATTAAATCTTCACATAAGTTAATATTTTCTTATTTTTGCAAACAATGAAATTTACAGCAAGTCAAATAGCAGAAGTTTTAAACGGAACAGTTTATGGAGATTCTGAAGTAGAAGTAACCAAGCTATCAAAAATAGAAGAAGGAGAAAAAGGATCGTTGACCTTTTTATCAAATCCAAAATACACCAACTTCTTATACGATACAAAAGCATCAATAGCAATAGTTAACGAAAGTTTTATACCAAAAAAAGACATTGATATAACTTTAATAAAAGTAAAAGATGCAGGAAAAGCCTTTTCAAAATTACTCGCATATTACAATCAAATAAAATTACATAAAGTTGGTATAGAAACACCAAACTTTATTAGTAAAACTGCAAAAATTGGAAAAGACGTTTATATAGGGCAATTTACCTATATAGGCAATAATGTGGTTTTAGGAAATAATGTAAAAGTATATCCAAATGTATATATTGGAGATAATACTATAATAGATGATAATACCACACTATTCTCTGGAGTCAAAATTTATTCTGAAATAATAATTGGAAAGAATTGCAATATAAATTCTGGTGCAATTATTGGTTGCGATGGATTTGGTTTTTTACCAGATGAAAATGGAGAATACGCCGCAATTCCACAAATAGGCAATGTAATTATCGAAGATAATGTCGATATTGGAGCAGCAACTACAATTGATAGAGCAACATTAGGATCTACAATTATTAGGAAAGGTGTAAAATTAGACAATCAAATACAAGTAGCACATAATGTAGAAATTGGAAAAAATACCGTTATTGCAGCCCAAACAGGAATCGCAGGTTCAACAAAAATAGGCGAACAATGTATGATTGGTGGACAAGTAGCAATTGTAGGTCATATTACTGTTGGAAATAATGTGCGAATACAAGCACTCTCAGGAGTCGCAAGAAGTTTAAAAGATAATGCAGTAGTACAAGGAAGTAGAGCATTTAATTACAGTGATTGGAATAGATCTTATGTCCATTTTAAAAATTTAGGGAAGTTAGTCGCAAGAGTTAACGAATTGGAGAAAAAACTAAAATAATAAATTAGTATTAATTAAAGTTTTATGGAAGTAAAAAAACAAAAAACGATACAAAACGAAGTTTCATTAGAAGGAGTTGGATTACATACAGGAAACAAAGTTTTTCTAAAGTTTAAACCTGCACCAGTAAATAATGGATTTACATTTGTTAGAGTAGATTTAGAAGGCGCTCCAAAAGTAGAAGCATTAGCACAATATGTTATTGCAACAGAGAGAGGAACTAATTTAGAAAAAAATGGCGTTACAATTAATACATCCGAACATGTATTAGCAGCAGCTGTTGGACTAGATTTAGACAATTTAATTATTGAAATTAATGCTCCAGAACCTCCAATAATGGATGGCTCATCAAAATTTTTTATTGAAGCATTAGAAAAAGCAATTCCAATAGAACAAGATGCCGTAATAGAAGAATATATCGTTACCGAAAATATCTCATTTACAGATGAAGAAACAGGAAGCGAAATAATGATAATGCCATGCGAAGAATATAGAATAACTACCATGGTAGATTTTGGTACAAATATTCTAGGAACACAAAATGCAACGCTAGATACAATTTCCGATTTTAAAGAAACCATTTCAAAAGCAAGAACATTTAGCTTTTTACACGAAATAGAAACGCTTTTAGATCATAACTTGATTAAAGGAGGAGACCTAAATAACGCAATTGTTTATGTAGATAACGAATTATCCGAAAAAACAATGGATAAATTGAAAAAAGCATTTAATAAAGAACATCTAAATGTAAAACCAAATGGAATTTTAGATAATCTAACCTTACATTGGCCAAACGAAGCAGCAAGACATAAATTATTAGATGTAATAGGAGATTTAGCATTGATTGGAACTCGAATTAGAGGAAAAGTCATCGCAAACAAACCTGGACATAAAATAAATACCAATTTTGCGAAAAAATTAGCAAAAAAAATCAAACACGAAAAAAGAAACTATGTTCCGAAAATAGATTTGAATGCACCACCACTAATGGATATTCATAAAATAATGGAAATATTGCCACATAGACCTCCTTTTTTATTAATTGATCGTATTGTAGAATTATCCGAAACACATGTTATTGGAGTTAAAAATGTGACCATGAACGAGCCTTTCTTTGTAGGACATTTCCCAGGAGCACCAGTAATGCCAGGAGTATTACAAATTGAAGCAATGGCACAATGTGGCGGAATTCTAGTCTTAAGTACTGTACCAGATCCTGAAAATTATTTAACCTATTTCATGAAAATGGATAATGTGAAATTTAAACAAAAAGTATTACCAGGAGATACCTTAATATTTAAAGCGGATTTAATAACGCCAATTCGTAGAGGGATTTGCCACATGCAAGCATACGGATATGCAAATAATAAATTAGTTGTAGAAGCACAATTAATGGCGCAAATAGTAAGAAATCCAGAGAAAAAATAATAAAATACCTTAGGATTTTTTCCTAAAGATTAAAACAATAAAAATGAATCAACCTCTAGCATATATACATCCAGATGCAAAAATTGAAAGAAATGTCGTTGTAGAACCATTTACAACCATTCATAATAATGTTACAGTCGGATCTGGAACTTGGATTGGTTCAAATGTAACCATAATGGAAGGTGCCGTAATAGGAGAAAATTGTAGGATTTTTCCTGGAGCAGTAATTTCGGCAATACCACAAGATTTAAAATTTGAAGGAGAAGACTCGCAAGTAGTTATAGGCAATAACGTAACAATAAGAGAATGTGTAACCATTAATAGAGGTACTAAAGCACATGGAAAAACGGAAATTGGAGATAATTGCCTAATCATGGCAACTGCGCATATTGCACACGATTGCATTATTAAAAATGATGCTATCATTGTAAACGGTGTATTATTAGCAGGTCATGTAACTGTTGGAGAATATGCAATTATTGGCGGATCCGCAGGAATACATCAATTTATACATATCGGAGCACATGCAATGATTTCTGGAGGATCACTCGTTAGGAAAGATGTACCTCCTTTTACAAAAGCTGCAAAAGAACCTTTATCCTATATCGGAATTAATTCTATAGGATTAAGACGAAGAGGATTTTCATCCGATAAAATACACGAAATACAAGATATATACCGAATATTATATCAAAAAAATAACAATACCACACAAGCTGTCGGTATTATAGAGGCAGAAAAAGAAGCTACTCCAGAAAGAGATTTAATACTTGAATTTATCCGAAACTCACAAAGAGGTATTATGAAAGGATATTCAAGTGGGATATAAAATTAAAAATAACGAAAAAAATAAGTAATGGCATCAACATCAGATATTAAAAAAGGACTTTGTATCATATATAATAACGATACCTATAAAGTTATAGAATTTCAACATGTAAAGCCAGGAAAAGGACCTGCATTTGTAAGAACCAAATTAAAGAGCTTAACCTCTGGAAAAGTAGTAGATAATACATTCTCTGCTGGACATAAAATAGAAGAAGTAAGAGTAGAAACTCGTAAATACCAATACCTATATCCAGAAGGAGATATGTATCATTTTATGAATGTTGTAGATTACAATCAAATTACACTTCCAAAAGAAACAATAGATGCTGTCGAGTTACTAAAAGAAGGAGAAGTAGTAACTGTAATTGTAAGAGCATCCGACGAAATACCTCTAGCCGTAGATATGCCAGCAAGTGTTGTACTAGAAGTAACGCATACAGAACCAGGCGTAAAAGGAAATACTGCAACAAATGCAACAAAACCAGCAACAGTAGAAACTGGCGCAAGAGTAAATGTACCACTATTTATTAACGAAGGAGATTTAATAAAAGTAGAAACTATAAAAGGTTCTTATATGGAACGTGTTAAAGCTTAAACAGCTTAAATTACCAACCTTTGCATTCTTTGCAATTTACTTTGCGCACATTGCGTGAAACTTTGCAAACCTTGCGGTTAGACAAAGAATATGAAATTCAACAGAACACATACTTTAAAAGAAATTGCCAAAATAACCAATACTAAATTTATTGGAGACGAAACCTTTCCTGTACAAGGAATAAACGAAATACATGTTGTAGAAGAAGGAGATGTCGTATTTGTAGATCATCCAAAATATTACGACAAAGCCTTAGAATCTAAAGCGACAGTTGTTCTCATAAATAAAGAAGTAACTTGTCCAAAAGGAAAAGCCTTGTTAATATCCAACGATCCATTTCGTGATTTTAATAAACTTTCTACCTATTTCAAGCCTTTTAAAAAAGCAACTAAAAGTAGTAGCGATTCTGCACAAATAGGAAAAAATACAACCATTCAACCAAATGCATTTATTGGAAATAATGTAATTATTGGAGACAATTGTACCATTCATCCAAATGTAACTATATATGATAATTGCATCATTGGAAATAATGTAACCATACACGCAGGAACCATCTTGGGTGCAGATGCGTTTTATTATAAAAATAGACCAACAGGATTTGACAAACTAATTTCTTGCGGACGAGTTGTCATAAAAGACAATGTAGATATTGGAGCTGCTTGTACTATAGATAAAGGAGTAACGGGAGATACTACGATTGGAGAAGGAACAAAATTAGACAATCAAATACAAATTGGACACGATACTATTATTGGAAAAAAATGCCTCATAGCTTCACAAGTTGGTATTGCTGGATGCTGTATTATCGAAGACGAAGTAACTATTTGGGGACAAGTTGGTACTACTAGCGGAATTACTATTGGTAAAAAAGCCATTATTTTAGGACAAACTGGTGTTACGAAATCTGTAAAAGGAGGTACATCTTATTTTGGAACGCCAATAACCGAGTCCAAACAAAAATTAAAAGAGTTAGCTACTTTAAAAAGGATGACAAAATAGATGTAATATTTGATATTTAAAATTGAAAATTGAATTATCTTTGTATTAATTTTAGATAAAAGATAATGGATAGTAACAAAAAAATAAACCTTAGCGAAAAAAGAATAGTCTGTTACAAATAAACTCCCGAAATTTCGGAATCAAACAAATAAACGAATAAACAATAAAATATGAGCGTTTTAGTAAATAAAAATTCAAAAATAATAGTACAAGGATTTACTGGTGGAGAAGGAACATTCCATTCAGAACAAATGATAGCATACGGAACTAACATTGTTGGCGGAGTTACACCTGGAAAAGGAGGACAAACACATTTAGATAAACCAGTCTATAATACCGTAGAGGATGCCGTACAAAAAGCAGGAGCAGATACTTCTATCCTATTTGTACCACCAGCATTTGCTGCAGATGCAATTATGGAATCTGCTGAGGCAGGAATCAAAGTAATTATTTGCATTACCGAAGGTATACCAACAGCAGATATGGTTAAAGTAAAAGCCTACTTAGCAAATAAAGATTGTCGTTTAATAGGTCCTAACTGTCCTGGTGTAATTACGCCAGGAGAAGCAAAAGTTGGTATCATGCCTGGATTTGTATTTAAAAAAGGGAATATTGGTATTATTTCAAAATCTGGTACTTTAACCTACGAAGCTGCAGACCAAGTTGTAAAACAAGGTTATGGAATTACTACTGCAATTGGTATTGGTGGAGATCCTATTATCGGAACTACAACTAAAGATGCCGTCGAATTATTAATGAACGATCCAGAAACCGAAGCTATTGTAATGATTGGAGAAATAGGTGGACAATACGAAGCAGATGCTGCAAAATGGATTAAAGCAGATGGTAACCGCAAACCTGTAATTGGTTTTATTGCTGGACAAACTGCTCCTAAAGGAAGAACTATGGGACATGCAGGTGCTATTGTTGGTGGAGAAGATGATACTGCCGAAGCTAAAATGAGAATATTAAGAGAAAATGGTATTCATGTAGTAGAATCTCCAGCAGAAATTGGTAAAAAAGTTGCGGAAATTTTAGGATAAAAACTGAATATCTAATTATTGTTTCGACTAAAGATATAAGACCGTTACACTGTTATAAAAAAGAATAAAGACTTTTTTAATACACTCAAATTGATAATCAATATAGATTATGAATTGATTAGAATACCTAACTTAGAGTAATGTCAGTTTTAGGTTAGAAACTTAATTTATAAAATATTGTAATGGCTTCTTTAAAAGAAGCCATTTTTTATTTAAGATATTTTAAACAAAGTAAATTTTATGATTTTACTAGCTTTAACAATACTATTCTGGTAATGCATTCCATATTTCAATATCGTCAATCCATTGGTGTTTTGGATTTGCATCGCCATAAATTTGAGTTAACATAATAAAATCAATTGGTTTTGAATTTCTAGTTGTAGCTCCACGATGGTCTCCTATAACTTGTCCATTAATCTTCCACAATGCTCTACCTTCTTCTCCCTCACTCCAATGCCAATAAAATTCGGTTAAAAACCATTCGTTCATTGGTACTGATATATCGTAATTATCAATTTCCCAAATTGGATTTTCTGGGTTTGCATCTCCTTGCCAATGCCAATACGGATTTCCTTGTGAGTCTGTATAAATAAATGAAATTAATCTAAATCCGTTACCATTGGCATAATCTTTTGTTTTGTATTCAAAAAAGGTACGCCATTTATTCGTTTGTGTTAAACTCTCACTATCCAATTTAATCCAATATTTAATATATAAATCTTTTCTTCCATCTATAATATCTAAAATTTCGTACGGACATTGTGTAGCTCCAATACTATAATTTTCTTTACTGTACAATGCTTTAGTTTCATTTCCATTGTGTCCAATTACGGTTTGAATTTCAGAAATAATTGCCTGACGGCTATCATCTTCCACATAATGCAATCCACTTCCATTAGCTCCAAGAATGGAAATTGGCCATATAAAATTTGTTTCGGTATCGGTTCCTGTAATCACATCGTAATCGATACTATTTGCATCTGGATTTGCGATAATTTCTACATCGCCTTCAAATCCTGATTTAAATAAAAGTTGTGGTTCTAGATTTGTTACTTCTACTGTTGGTATATTTTTTGTACAAGACAAAACAGCTATTGATAAAATAATATTTGTTAGCAAAGAAAATTTTCTCATTTATAGTTATTTTATATTATTAAATTACAACGCATTCTTTTTTTTTATATTTCATTTTTCAGAAAAAACTATTTTAAAATAAAAAATCCCGAATAAATCGGGATTTTTAAAATGAGGCTCTTTCTTGTTATTTTACAAAATTAATTTTTCGCATTCGTAAACTCAATGGTGTAACTTCTAAATATTCATCGTCTCTAATATACTCCATACATTCTTCTAAAGACATTTCTACTTTAGGGAAAATTTTTGCTGCATTATCTGTTCCTGAAGAACGTACATTGGTTAACTGTTTTCCTTTAATTAGGTTAACTGCCATGTCTTCACTTTTACTATTTTCTCCTACAACTTGTCCTTTATATATTTCTTGATTTGGATCTATAAAAAAGCGACCTCTATCTTGTAAACGGTCTATTGCATAAGCCGTTGCTTTACCTGTTATATTTGAAACGATTGCTCCTTTTAAATCATCGGTAGACATATTACCTTTATAAGGTGCATATTCTGAAAAACGATGATTTATAATTGCTGCTCCAGAAGTAGCTGTTAAAATTTTATTACGTAAACCTATTAATCCACGTGATGGAATTGTAAATTCTAAATGTTGTAAATCTCCTTTTGGTTCCATTACCAATAAATCTCCTTTACGTAGAGATACTAAATTTATTGCTTTACTTGCTACTTCTTCTGGCACATCAATAGATAATGTTTCCATTGGTTCGCATTTCACACCATCAATTTGCTTTACAATTACATTTGGTTTTCCAACTTGCAACTCATACCCTTCTCTACGCATGGTTTCAATAAGTACCGATAAGTGTAATACTCCTCTTCCAAAAACAATAAATTTATCTTCCGAATCGGTATATTCTACTTTCATGGCTAAATTTTTCTCCAGCTCTTGCTCTAATCTATCTCTTAGGTGTCGTGAAGTTACATACTTTCCTTCTTTTCCAAAAAATGGAGAATTATTTATTGTAAATAACATACTCATTGTTGGCTGATCAATTGAAATACGTGGCATTGCTTCTGGATTTTCTATATCTGCAATAGTATCTCCAATTTCAAACCCTTCAATTCCAGTAATAGCACAGATATCTCCACTGCGTACTTTACTTACTTTTGCTTTACCCATTCCTTCAAAAACGTGTAATTCCTTAATACGCACTTTTTTAGTTGTTCCGTCTGCTTTACAAAGCATGTAGTCTTTATTCTCTTCTAAATCACCTCTAAATAAACGACCAATTGCGATACGTCCTGTAAATTTCGAAAAATCCAAAGATGTTATTTGCATTTGTGGTGTTCCTTCTCTATAAGGTGCTTCTGGTATATGTGCTATAATTGCATCTAACAGAGGAATTATATTGTCTGTCTCTTCCTTCCAATCGGTATTCATCCATCCATTTTTTGCAGATCCATAAATGGTTTGAAAATCTAATTGTTCTTCTGTTGCATCTAATGCAAACATTAAATCGAATACTTTTTCATGTACAATATCTGGTGTACAATTCTCTTTATCTACTTTATTTACTACTACAATTGGAGTTAATCCTAATTCTAAAGCCTTACCTAACACAAAACGTGTTTGTGGCATTGGTCCTTCAAAAGCATCTACCAATAAGAGTACTCCATCTGCCATTTTTAAAACTCGTTCTACTTCTCCACCAAAATCGGCGTGACCTGGCGTATCTATGACATTAATTTTTACTCCTTGATAAGTAACGGAAACATTTTTAGAAAGTATTGTTATTCCTCTTTCTCTTTCTAAATCATTACTATCTAATAATAGTTCTGTTCTTACTTTACGTTCATCTAAAATTTTTGCTTGATCGATAATTTTATCAACCAAGGTCGTTTTTCCGTGATCTACGTGTGCTATAATAGCGATATTTCTAATGGATTGCATACTTATTTTTTATAAGGTGCAAAAGTACTCTTTATGTTGTAACTAAACTGTTTTTTGTTCATAATTTTTTACACATGATAAAAATCATTTCTAGAAAATGTCTTTTTAATTATTTTTGTCATAAAAATAAACAAATGATAAAAAATTTTATACCGCTTATTGATTGGGGAATGGGAGTTATTGGAGGAGTTTTTTTATTCGTCGTCTTCGGTGGATTAGCTTTAATGCTAATTCTTTTTATGCGTAGTGGAAAGAAAAAAAATAAAGAATAATAGTTGTTTTAACTTTTTATTTTTCATTTTTTAATTGTACTTTCGATATTTAAAATCGTATAATGAAGCTACAATTAGAAGAACATTTGTTAGAATTAAAACATCGTTTTACCATTTCTAGAGAATCGTATAACACACAACCAACCTTAATTCTAAAATTAATAGATGGTAATTTTATTGGCATTGGCGAAGCAACTTCTAATCCTTATTATAAGATTACGGTTCAAAAAATGAGAAGCGATTTAACTAAAATTAAATCTATTATCGAAAGTAATGCGAACAAAACTCCTTCGGAATTTTGGGATATTGTTTTTCCGCATTTAAAAAAAAATATGTTTGCGCTTTGTGCTTTGGATATTGCTTTTAATGATTTATATGCAAAAAAACAGCACAAAAAATTATATGAATTATGGCATTTAAAACCTACAAACAATCCATTAACAAACTTTACTATTGGTATTGATTCTATCGAAAATATGATTGCTAAAATGGCAGAAATGCCTTGGCCAATTTATAAAATTAAACTTGGTACTAAAGACGATTTAAAAATTATTAAGGCTTTAAGAAAACAAACGAATGCTATTTTTAGAGTAGATGCTAATTGTGGTTGGACTGTAGATGAAACTTTAAAAAACGCAATTGCATTAAAAACCCTTGGTGTCGAGTTTATTGAACAACCGCTTCCTGCAAAAGATTGGGTTGGTCATCATAAATTATTTAAAAATTCCGTTTTACCTATTATTGCAGATGAAAGCTGCCAAATTGAAGAGGATATTGAAAAATGCCACAATCACTTTCACGGTGTTAATGTCAAATTAGTTAAATGTGGCGGTGTTACTTCTGGGAAAAGAATGTTGATTAAAGCAAAAAATCTTGGACTTAAAACCATGGTTGGTTGTATGACAGAATCTTCTGTTGGTATTTCGGCAATTGCTCATTTATTGCCTTTATTAGATTATGTAGATATGGATGGTGCTTTGCTTCTTAAAAATGATATTGCCAATGGTGTAACAATAATTGACGGTAAGACTACATATTGTAATGGTAATGGTACTGGTGCTAGTTTAAAATGATTGTAAATAAATATCCAGATAGAAAAATTAATGTTAACAAGGATACTTACTTGTATTTTGGAGGCACACATTATTTAGGCATACAGAATAATTCTACATTTATTTCTATTCTAAATTCCAATTTAATAAAATGGGGAACTTCGTATGGTAGCTCTAGAAATGCAAATATTAAACTTGCTATTTACAATACTTTTGAAACTTATTTTGCCAAATTTTTAAATTTTGAATCTTCTGTAAGCATCTCTTCTGGAACTTTGGCTAGTTTTCTTGTTAAAGATTTTTTTAAGACTAAAAAAATAAAGTCGTTTCATCTTAATAACTCGCACGCTTCAATAATTTTTAATGATAGTAGCCCTGCTTTTATTAATGGAACTTTAAATCCAATACTATTAAGTAACAAAGAAGAAGATATTATTATTACTTCGGATGCTATTTTAGCATTACAGACTAAAGCTACAAATTTTGATTTTTTACATACCATTCATCCTTCAAAAAAAATAACGTTACTTATCGACGAATCGCACAGTTTAGGTGTTTTGGGCAAAAATGGCTGTGGAATTTCTTCGGAGATTAACCATCCTATTGTAAAAAGGAAAATTTTTGTTTCTTCTCTTAGCAAATCGTATGGAATTTCTGGTGGTATTATTGCTAGTGATAAAAATTTTATTGATAAAATAAAAAATAGTGATTTATTTATTGGTGCTGCTGGTGTTAATCCTGCGTATTTACAAAGTATTATTGATGCTAAGGAGGTATACCAAGAGCAATTAATTCGATTAAAATCTAATTTGAATTATTTTTACAGACATCTCAATAACCATACGGTTAATTATTCTCTTAATTATCCTGTTTGTTATTATTCCGAAAAATTAAAATCCAAACTTTTAGAAAACAAAATTATTACTACAAGTTTTATTTATGGTAACAATACCATTAACCGAATTATTCTTAATGCCAATCATACTAAAAAAGATTTAGATGATTTGTTAAAGGTTCTAAATACAAAAAAGAGATTGTTGTAAAACAATCTCTTTTTTATAACTTTTATCTTATTTTATTGATCCCACCACATTCTAGTAGAAAAATCATCTCCTCCCATATCTGTAATTGCTTGATCTAAATTTTGACTATTTACAATTGCTTCTCTTGAAGAGTAAAAGAATCTTCTTGGAATTTCTGATGCATTTGAAGATGCTTCTGTAGGAAAAACCAAAGCTGGAAAATCCAATCTTCTCCATTCACTCCATGCATTAGATCCTTGTGTATATAATGAAATATATTTTTGTTCTCCTATCATTTTTCTCCAATTTGCAGCATCATATTGCACATCTGGTAATGCTGTATATGTTGCAACATCTGCTGTGCTAACATTCCATTGATCCATACTTGCTTCAATAGCTTGATTGTATGTTGTTGCTGCATCTCCTATTGCGCCAAACCAACCTCTTTGTTCTGCTTCTGCTTTAATAAATAACAGCTCCGAATATGTCATAATATAACTTGGAAAATCTATGGCACGAACCATTTCACTTGGCCATGAACGCTCTGTTATTGTATAATTATCTATACTTTCTGAGGTGGTTAATCCATAAGGAAACCCAAAATAATTACCTGCATCATTTTGTGCTGCAAATTTCATTACTCTAGGATCTGATGGTACTGCTGCTGTTCCAGAACCGTAAGAATTCATTAAGTCTATCATTGGTTCACTAACAAATGTCCATTGCTGATTTAAAAATTCTAAATACAAAGGGTTTGCATTTGCTTCTGCATTTTGAAATGCAATTTGAGCATTTTCAGAATTATTGGTAAATACCATTGCTCCTAGTGCATCTGCAACTTCTGCTTGTGCCATACTTGCATCTACTTCAGACATTCGCATTGCTATTCTTGCACGTAATGAATTAGCAAATGCTTTCCATTTATTCATATCTCCTCCATACATCAAGTCGCCACTTGTAAATCCTGACGCATTAACATCAATCATATTTACAGCTTCTTTTAATTCGTTTATCAAACTTGGATATATTTCAGATTGCTTATCGTATTTAGGTTCTGATATATCAAACACAAAAGTCTCTGAATATGGTACATTTCCCCAAGTATCTGTAATATTATGAAATGCCCAAGCTTTTAAAATTTTTGCTACGGCTATTTGGTTTTCATTTTTTCCGTATGCTGCAAAACGGGCTTTATCTTCTCCTGTATTCAATTTAATAATGTCTACCAATTCTGGCAATCCATTTAAATACCATGCACTCCAATCTCCAGAAGTACTGCTAATTCCGTACAAACTACGAGTTGTAGTTTCTCGTTGCGACCATTGTTGCGAATACAACATAAAAGTCTTATTGTAACCAAGACCTGAATTTATTCCGATCAAATCTTGCATTGCTTTGGTTAATAATGTTGGTGTTGGAACTACATTTGCTGCTAATGGATCTTTATTTAATTCTTCGAAACCACTAGTACATGATAGTACGACAAAACCTAACAATAATATTATTATTTTTTTCATAATTTATAATTTAAAATGATATTTTAACATTCATACCTATAGTTCTTGCTGTAGGCAATTGTCCATATTCTCTACCTTGTATATTTCCAGAAGCATTACCTGCAGATTCTGGATCGTAACCATTAGGTGTATTTCTAGATAATATTGCTAGATTTCTTCCTATTATCGAAATATTTAATCCTGAAATTGGTAGTGATCCTAATACTCTCGAAGGAAACTTATATTGCAAAGACATTTCTCTAAGTTTTACAAAACTTGCATCAAAAACGGTAAAATCGCCAGGATTTCTTCTTTTTAATCTAAAAAACTGACTTACACTAACTGCTGGTGTTGTATTGGTTACATATCCTCCATTCCCATCATCCATCACTCCTTCTGCTACTATACCATTTTCACGAACGCCATTTGCCGTTGTTTCTGCTAAAGTTCCTGCATATAAAGCCGTTTGGTATCCTCTACCAAATATTACCCCTCCTTTTTGAATATCTATTAATGCAGAAAGAGAGAAATTTTTATAACGAATCGTATTGGTAATTCCAGAAGTCCAATCTGGTAATACGCTTCCTATTCGCTCTATTTCTCCATTTACATAGTAACCATCTGGCCCAACAATCATATTTCCATTTGGATCTCTTGCTACTTTTCTTGCATATATAGAACTGTATGGTTCTCCAACACGAGACTCTAAGGTTACTGTTGGATAAAATGTTGTATGTAGATAGGAATCTAAACCAGCTGCTAATGCTACTACTTCATTTTTATTTTGTGCCCAATTTATACCAATATTCCAAGAGAAATTTTCTGTTTCGATTGGTGTTCCTGTCAATTGCAATTCAATACCTGAATTTTTAATTTCTCCTGCATTTACCCATCTTCTACTATAACCTGTAGTTTCAGATACACTAATTGGTGTAATTTGATCGGTTGTATTTCCTGTATAATATGTTAAATCAATACCTAATCGATTCTTAAAGAACTTTACATCAATTCCTGTTTCAAATGAGGTTGTTAATTCTGGTTTTAATTTTTCATTATTTAATGTAGATGGAAGAGAAAATACTGGATTATTTCCAACCGCAGCTCCTTGAGAATAATTGTTATACAATCTATATGGATTGGTATCATTTCCTACCTGAGCCCAACCTGCTCTAAATTTCCCAAAGGACAACACATCACTTTCTATTAGTTTTGAAAACACAATACTTCCAGTTACAGAAGGGTAGAAATATGACCAATTATCTACAGGTAATGTAGAAGACCAATCGTTTCTGCCTGTTACATCTAGATATAAATAACTTTTATATCCTAGCGATGCACTTGCATAAATACCATTTGTTTTCTTGTTAGATAAACTTCTATAAAGTATAGGAGCATCTACAGAATTAGCTAATGAATAAATATCTGGAATATTTAATCCTCCACTTGTCGCGCCTGTATTTGCCTCTAATGTATTGGATCTAAAATTAGCACCTAAAGTTGCACTTAATGAGAAGTCTGAACTTAATTCTGGATTATTATATTGTGTCATTATATCTATATTAGTCTCACTAAAATCATACAATTGACTTATATAATATGGCGTATATCTACTCCCAACGGCTCTTCTATCTCTACGATTATCTCCGTAAGTATCTATTCCATATCGAACAGAAGCATTCCATGTTTCTGTAATATCATACTGTACTTTAAAATTACCTACATATCTATTTTTTTCATCGTCTTGGTAATCTTTGTATGCCAACCAAAAAGGGTTATTTGCTCTTACATTGGTCAAATCTAAACTATTTGTTCTCCAAGTTCGTTGAGAACCATCTGCTCTTTCGTAATCTCTTAAACGGTCTATATCTAATTGCCGTTGTGTCCATATTACCATATTATATACCAAATTATCACTACTTCCTCCTGTTTTTGGTCTTCCTTTTCCTTTGGTATTAATATAACTAAGACTTGTAGAAACGGATAATTTATTCATTTTACCATTCAAGTTTATATTGAATGTATTTCTATCGATAGAACTATTAGGTACAATTCCTTGATGGTTCAGTTTTGTATAAGAAACTCTATAGTTCCCCATTTCATTTGCGTTACTAACTGCTACATTTGCTTTGTATACAATACCTGTATTAAAGAAATTTTTGTAATTATCTGGATGTGCTACCCAAGGTCTCACTTCTCCTCCATTTCCATCTCCATCCCATTGGCGTACTAATCTTCCATCTAATCGTGGCCCCCAACTCTCATCTGTACTTACGTTCTGAATTGGAATACCATCTCCATCAAAATTACTAAAAGTAAGCGACTGTCCTCCTCCGTATTCATTTTGTAAATCTGGAAAATCATACGCCGTTTCTGCAAATAGTCCATAATTAACATCGACTCCTAAGCCTTTGTTTTTCTTCCCTTTTTTTGTGGTAATTAATATGACTCCATTTGCTGCTCTTGAACCATACAATGCTGCTGCATTTGCTCCTTTTAACACAGAAATACTTGCAATATCATCTGGATTTATATCTTGTGCTGCATTTCCATAATCTACATTTCCATTTACATCATCTCTGGCTCCATAAGCTTGTCTAAAGCTCCCATAGTTTGAATTGTCTATTGGTATACCATCGACAACAAAAAGTGGTTGGTTATTACCTGTAAGAGAAGATGCTCCACGCAATAAGATTCTTGAAGATCCTCCAATGTTTCCTGTTCCTTGAATTTGTACACCTGCTACTTGTCCTGCCAATGCATTTACAACATTTCCTTCTACTCCTTTATTTAATTTATCTCCTTTTACTTCTTGTATGGAGTAACCTAAAGATTTCTTTTCTCTTGAAATTCCTAATGCTGTCACAACCACTTCATCTAATAGATTTCCTTCTGCAAGAATTACATTATGTGTTGTGCTTGTTACGGTAACTTCTTTAGAGTTAAAGGAAACGTTTGAAAAAACTAAAATATCGCCTTTGGTGGCTTGTATTTTGTAATTTCCATCAAAATCGGTTGTTGTTCCTGTTGTTTTTCCTTTTACTTGTACATTTACTCCTGCTATTGGAATCTCTGAATTATCGCTAACAACTCCTGTTACTGTGATTTGCTGTGCATATAAAAATGTACCTATAAATAGTATGAAAAAACTATTTAAGACTTTTTTAAACATATATATAAGGTTTTGGTTAATATAAGCAGTAAATTTATGAAAAAATTTAACATAAATTTAATATTAGTCCAAAAATTCAATAATTACCTCTCTTTTATTTACCGAAATTTTTATTTTTGCTCCTAAAATTAAGGCTCTATTATCTATTTTATGACCTGCTGGAAAATCGAATACAATTGGAAAATCATACTCGCTTAAAAGTGCTAAAATAATTTCTTCCACATTTTTTGCAAATGGCGGATTTTCATCTTTCATTGCTGTAAAACCTCCAACAATTAAACCTTTACATTTTTTAAAATAACCTGCTCTTTTTAAACTATATAACATTCTATCGATGTGGTATTTTTTTTCGCCTACATCTTCTATAAATAAAATTTTATTCTCCGTATTTATTGATGTTTTTGATCCGAGCATAGTATGTAATAAAGTTAGGTTTCCTCCTACTAATATTCCTTGTGATTTTCCTTTTTTATTATAGGTTGAGCCTTCGATAACATACGTGTTTTTTATTCCAAATAATATATTTTTTAATGATTTTACTGCTTTTTTTATTTTCTCTGATGGTTTTTTAAAATTAACTGGCATTACACCATGTATGGATTGCACTCCATGATTGTGAATTTCGTTGTGTATTGCTGTTACATCCGAGTATCCTATTATCCATTTGGGGTTTTCTTGTAATTTCTTAAAATTTATTGCATCAATCATTCGCACACTTCCGTAACCTCCTCGTGTACACCAAATTGCTTTTATATTTGGATTATCTATTGCTTCTTGAAAATCTGCTGCTCGTAATTTATCGTCTCCTGCAAAATGTCCTTTTTTATCGAATATATGTTTGGATAACTTGTAATTTAATCCCCAACTTTTTAAGGTATCTATTGCATTTTTCACAGAATTTATACTGTCTTTTAAATAACTTGCTGGTGTTAACAAGGCTACTGTATCTCCTTTTTTTAAGTTGGATGGCTTTATCCAGTTTAAATTATTATTTAAAGGGAAATTTGTTGTTTTTTGACTTTTACATGACAATAACACAAAAAACAATGATACTATAAAAATATTTTTTTTCATTTATTAATAGTTTGGTTAAATATACTACTTTCGTATTAAATATTATTACATGCTTAAAGACAATTTTCTTTTAGAACTGACTAAACAATACGAAACGCCTTTTTATATTTATAACGGTAATGTTATTGAATACAAATACAAACAGTTACAAAACGCTTTTGCTAATTGTTCTAATTTTCAGGTTAACTATGCCATGAAAGCCTTAAGTAGTATTGCTATTTTGAAATTAATGCATCAATTAGGTTCTTGTGTAGATACGGTTTCTATCCATGAAGTTAAATTGGCTTTTTTGGCTGGTTTTAATGCTGATGAAATTTTTTTTACTCCAAATGGCACTCCTTTTCATGAAATTAAAGAAGCTGCGAATCTTGGTGTAAATATTACGCTCGATAATATCATTCAGATTGAGCAATATGCAAAACTCAACGTTGGTAATTCTATTGCTATTAGAATAAATCCTAATATAAAAGCTGGTGGTAATAAAAAAATAACTGTTGCTAAGAAAAAATCTAAATTTGGTTTATCTATTTCTAAAGTAGATAAATTACATAAACTCATAAAAGAATGCGGTTTACAAATTCATGGTTTTCATATTCATTTAGGTTCCGATATTTTAAGTATTGATTCTTTTAAAAATTCTGCAAATGTTTTATTTTCTATTGCCAAACAATTCAAAAATCTGAAATTTATTAATTTTGGTGGTGGTTTTAAAGTAAAATATAAAAGTGATGATGATTTTATTAACATTAATGAAATTGGCTTGCAATTAACGAACGCTTTTAACGATTTTAAGGTTTCCTATAATAATGAGCATTTAAAGTTAATTATTGAGCCTGGTAAATTTCTAGTGAGTAATTCTGGTCTTTTTTTAACGGAAGTTACCACGATTAAAGACCGTAATATTTTTATTAATTCTGGTTTTAATCATCTTATCAGACCTATGTATTACGATGCATATCATCATATTAGAAATATTAGTAACACAAAAATTTCTACTAAAAAATACCATATTGTAGGTTATATTTGTGAACAGGATTTTTTTGGTAAAAGCAGAACTTTAAACAAACCTCATGTTGGCGATATTATTTGTATTGAAAATGCTGGTGCGTATAGTTTTACTATGGCTTCTAATTATAATTCGAGGCTAAGACCTATGGAATTGCTGCACTATAACGAAGAAACAAAAATTATTCGTAAAAAAGAATGTTTTAAGGATTTGGTTCAAAATCAAATTTTTTAATAAAATTGTTTATCAAAAGCTACAATTAATCACAAACCAAATCTTTTATTTTATTTGTTGTTCTCCAATTTCTAGAGGTTGCAATTACATTTAATTTTTTTTCCATAATGGCATTTGTCAATTTGGTTTTTCCTGCACCAATATCGTATTTTAGATATATAACATCTTCTACTATTGCATAAACATCCTTTCCAAAATCAAATGCTTTTAATTTTGCAATATCTTTTGGAACACTATCCAAATAGGTTACATACAGTTTTTTTGTATCTACACTCTCATTATAAAATGGATTATTAGTAATTATTTGCTGTATTTCTGTATCCTTTTTAATAATTACTGGAATTTTAAAGCCGTAGGTATCTTCAATTTTTAAAGAAATTAAATTTGCTAAATCTTCTTTATCTTTTATATCGGATTTAAAAATTACATTACCACTTTGAATGTATGTTTTTACATCTATACATTGTAATTTTTCGAATAAATTTTTTAAATCTGTCATTAAAATTTTATTTTTTCCAGAGACATTTATTCCTCTTAAAAGTGCTATATATATTTGCATGTAATGCTCATTTTTAAATTAGTAAATCAATAGTACGCAATTAATTTTTAAATAGATTAGTTTTGTTCTAAATATATTTTCTATTTTGTAAACTAAAATCGTTTCTTTTTTTGAAAAAATTTGACTTTAAATCTGTAATTAACCTTATACTTTATATTTATATTCCATTTTTTATTTGGAGTGTATTTGGTTGGTTTTTAATTTCTTTTAAAAAAAATTACGTCAAAGAGGTTATTGCTTTTGGGATGTTATCGTTTATTATTTTTATTATTTATTTGCTTATTAAAAACATTAGATTCCGAAAATATTATCTACTCATTACACATCTTTTTTTATCTATATTAGTTGGTATTAAACTTAGTTTTTACTATAATTTTAATTCCAAATTAAGTGCTTCGGTTTTATATATTATTTTTGAAACCAATAAAACGGAGGCTTCCGAATTTATAAGTACTTATATCGATTATAAACTCATTGGTTTATATCTTCTTTTTCTTATTTCATTTTTTTTTACATTAAAATCTTTTTTTTATACTGCTAATAAACCTTTTATTTCAAAAATTTTAAACTTAAATATTCTATCTTACTTTTTAAAGGGAATTGGTATTTGTCTTATTTTTTTCACAGTCTTTCTTATTCAAAAGCGTTTTTTTTACGAAAATATTATTTTACAAAGTATCTATTCGTATAAAGAATATGTTGCTTTTAGAAAAGGGTATGTAAGCGTTCTATCTAAAAACATAAATTCTAATATTAAGGTTACGAATTACGATAAAGAACCACAAACCTACGTTATTATTATTGGCGAATCTACTTCAAAAAAACATTTACAATTATATGGTTACAATCGTGAAACGAATCCCTTGTTAACCGAAATAAAAGAGGAACTTTTTATTTTTAATAACGTTATCACACCACACGTTCATACTATTTCGGCTTTGCAAAAAATTTTAACGTTAGCTGATTACCATTTTTATCCTAAAGGAACTGATAATACGTCTATTATACAACTCAGTAATCAAGCAAAATATACAACCTATTGGTTATCGAATCAAAGACCTGTTGGCATGAATGAAAGTATTCCTAGCTTAATTGGTAGTGCTGCTAAAAACACGTATTTTTTAAATACCGATGATTATACAGATATTGGTTATGATTCCGTTATTTTACCGAAACTAGAAGAAGTTCTACTTGAAAAAGATGCCAAAAAAATTGTGTTTATCCACCTTATGGGTACACACACGCGTTATAAATATCGGTATCCAGAAACGTTTAATTATTTTAATGATGTAAATCCGTTAACGAAATTTAAACATGCAAAATCAAAAAATTATGTAAACGAATACGATAATGCTGTACGATATAACGATTATATTGTTAGATCAATTATCAATCAAGTTAAGGCAAAAAATAAGACTAGTTTTGTTCTTTATTTTTCCGATCATGGAGACGAAGTATTCGATTCGATTGATTTTATTGGTCATAACGAATGGAGAGGAACTCCTTCGATGTATGAAGTCCCTTTTATTTTATGGACTTCTAAGAAATACAAAATAAAACACCAACAATTTATTGGTTTAGATCGTATTATTAATAGGAGTTATGTTTTGGATGATTTTATCCATAGTTTTTCTGATTTAACCGAAATAAATTTTGAGGGATTTCATCCTGAAAAAAGTATTTTTAATCGTAATTTTAAAACGAAAACTAGATGGATTAAAAAAGGTATCGATTATGATAAAGAAAATTAAAATAGCATTTATTATTGTTCTCTCTAGTGCAGTAGCATATATTTTATATAGCTACGTTCCATATCGTTTTGAGTTTGCTGGACATTACGATAAAATATGGGCACATCGAAATAATAGCATTGAAAAAGCGAACATTACCGAAAATTATTTTAAAGGTCTTGAATTGGATTTGGTTTATCATAAAAATGAGGATTTTTTGGATGTTAATCATCCACCTGCAACATCTATACATTTAAGTTTTGATAATTATGTTGCTGCTTTAAAAAAACAACCTTTTTTATGGTTGGATATTAAAAATTTAAAGGAAAATAATGCTTCTTTAATTTTAAATAAATTACAACAAATTATACAAAAGCACAAGTATCCTTTATCTAAAATATTAGTAGAAACTCGTTATCCAAACGCTTTAGTACATTTTACTAAATATGGCTTTAAAACTAGTTATTACTTGCCTTTTTTGTATAAATTAGATTCTGTTAATGTAAAAAAAGAGCTTTTAAATATTCAAAAGACATTAGATCTACAACAAAATATCGGAATTTCATTTTATTATCGAGACTATGAGTTAATTCGGAATTTATATCCAAATAAGACAAAATACACTTGGATAACAGATGGTGTAAGGCAACGAAATTTTAAACTTGCAAAAAAAATACTAAACGATACTACGGTTAAAGTGGTTTTGATTCGTTTCAAAACGTTTAAAGGACATCGCTAAATAAATTACTTGGTTAATTTTCTACGTCTACGTTCTGTTTTTAATAATTTTAGTTCTCTATTTGTCTGACCTGCTACTGAGGTATTTTCTTCTGCTCTTCTAATTAAATATGGCATTACATCTCGTACTGGTCCAAATGGCAAGTACTTCGCTACATTATATCCTTTTTCTGCCAAATTAAAACTAATATGATCGCTCATACCATACAATTGACCAAACCACATTCTAATATCGTTTTTGTCAATTTTATGTTTGTCTGCTAGTTCTATTAATTTAAGAGAACTTTTTTCATTGTGTGTACCTGCAAAAATTGCCATCTTATCATTTTCCATCATGTATAAAACTGCTGCATCGTAATTTTTATCGGTTTCTTGTTTTGTATTACATATTGGCGATATATATCTTTTTTCGGTAGCTCTTTCTCTTTCTTTCTCCATATATGCACCTCTCACAATTTTCATTCCGATATAAAATCCTTTAGCAATAGCCCTTTTATGTAATTCTTTTAAATAATCCAATCTATCCCAACGATACATTTGTAAAGTACTGTAAACAATTGCTTTGTTTTTATTGTACTTTGTCATCATTCGTTCAATTAAATCATCTGCGGCAGTTTGCATCCAACTTTCTTCTGCATCAATTAATAAAGGTACATCATTTTCAAAAGCTTTTTTACAAACCGTATCGTATCTATCTTCTATTTTTCGCCATTCTTCTTGTTCTTCTACAGATAAAGGTTCCTTTTCTGTAATTTTTTGATAAATTTTAAATCGCCCAAAACCAGTTGGTTTAAATACCGCAAATGGAATACTCTGTTTCTCTTTAACAAAATCAAGTATTTTTAAGGTTTTATCCATTGCAAAATCAAACTGATTTTCGGTTTCTTTGCCTTCTACCGAATAATCTAAAACAGCATGTACTTTTTTAGCATACATTTTATCTATTGTTGCCATACAATCTTCTTCTGTAATCCCTCCACAGAAATGATCAAATACAGATGCTCGTATTAAATGCTCTACTGGCATGTGTGCTTTTAATGCGAAATTTGTAATTGCAGTACCAATGCGTACCAGAGGTTCACTTTTTATCATTTTAAACAAAAAGTAGGCACGTTCTAACTCGCTATCTGTTTTCATTGCAAATGCGATTTCAGTATCATCAAATATACTTTCTATAAAAAATTGTGCTTTGTTATTTTCTATACTCATTTTTAAATAGGTTACTTGGTTTAATTTTACGAATAAAACAAAAACATAACTCGTAAAATATCCGTCTAAATGTTGTAATTTAATATTATGTAAAGATACAATTATTAATATTTTTTCTTGCTATTCTAGCAAAATTGTTTCAATCCTATTAACTTCAATTCAATAAAAATTTATAAAAAAGATTTGATACCAACTCAACATCAAAATACGCTATAAATTATTTATCTTTTCACGGTTTTACTGCACTTTAAATTGTAAGCATGGCTTTGTTACGGTTATAATTTTAGTAGAATTAGAAAAGATAATGAGTTTATGGCTTCTTTTAAAAATCAACTTGGTATAAACTGTAAACAAATTTTATATCGAACTGCGATTATTAGATATTTCAAAATAAAAAAAACGTACCTTGCAGTCGAAAAAAGTACTAAAATGAAAACCATAAATGCGCAAAAATACACCATCCATTTTGAAGAAAACAACTACAATTCTTTAGATAAATATTTATTAAATAATACGTATTCTTCTTTATTTATTTTAGTAGATGCACATACAAAAAATAAATGTTTACCTATTTTTTTAGCAAAAATTTCTCCAAAATTTCATTTTAAAACAATAGTGATTCCTGCTGGCGAAGATTTTAAAAATTTACAAACTTGTGAAGTTGTATGGAAACAATTAACAGAACTTAAAGCGGACAGAAACAGTATTTTAATAAATATTGGTGGTGGTATGATTACAGATTTAGGTGGTTTTGTTGCTGCTACTTTTAAACGAGGCATTCGATTTATTAATATTTCGACTTCTCTTTTAGGTATGGTAGATGCTTCGGTTGGTGGTAAAACTGGTGTTGATTTTAATACGCTTAAAAATCAAATTGGTCTTTTTGCAAATCCAGAATTGGTTTTAATTGATAAGCATTATTTAAATACTTTACCACAAAGAGAATTAATTTCTGGAATGGCCGAAATTATTAAATATGGTTTAAGTTATGATGGTAATTTGTGGAAAACTATTAAAGCTCTACCAGAAATAACAAATCAACATATTGCTACATTAATTTTTAGATCTATTGAAATTAAAAATGAAGTCGTTACTAAAGATCCTAAAGAACAAAATTTACGAAAAATTTTAAATTTCGGACATACTATTGGTCATGCTATTGAAACTTATTTTTTACAAGATAATTTAAAACCAACTTTAACACATGGAGAAGCCATTGCTGTTGGAATGATTTGTGAGACCTATTTATCTTATAAATTATTTGCTTTTCCTGAAAAGGAGTTACGATTCCTTAAAAAATATATTTTAGATTTATTTGGTAAAATTTCCTTTACAAAAAATGATTTTGAATCTATTTTAGATGTAATGCAGCACGATAAAAAAAACACCAATGGTAATATTCGTTTTGTTTTATTACAAAGTATCGCAAATCATAAACTAGATTGCCATGTAGAAACCGATTTGATTTTTGATGCTTTAATTTTCTATCTTCAATAATTATGGAAATTACATATACTCTAGCAGAATTACCTGTTGTTGCCTCAAAAATAATTAGCACAATTCAAAATAAAACAGTACTATTTTATGCAGAAATGGGCGCTGGAAAAACAACATTAATTAAAGAAATAATCAAACAACTTGATGTTACGGATACCGTAAATTCTCCAACTTTTTCTTTGGTAAACGAATACCTTTCTAAAAACAATATTCTTATCTATCATTTTGATTTTTATCGAATAGAAAATGAGGACGAGGCTTTAGATATTGGAATAGATGAATATTTTAATAAAAATACTTGGTGTTTTGTAGAATGGCCTCAAAATGTGGAAAATTTATTACCTTTAGAGGCAGTTTCGATTCGGATTGATATCTTGGATGAGGAAACAAGAATATTAAAAATAAAATAGCTACAAACGTAGTTATCTAATAATTTTAAAGAAAAAATATGAGCCAACAATTTAGCCCTTTTAGCAAAGAAGAATTAATGCCAAAGCCCGAAACGCTCGAAATTAAAAAACAAAAAGGTAAATTACAAATTGGTCTTCCTAAAGAAACCAGACTCGAAGAGAAACGTGTTTGTTTAACTCCAGATGCTGTTACTGCTTTAACTGCTCATGGTCATCAAATAGTTATCGAAACTGGAGCTGGCGATTCATCTAATTTTTCTGACAAAGATTATTCGGAGGCTGGTGCTAAAATATCGTATAGCACAGAGGATGTTTTTGCTTGTAATATTGTTTTAAAAATAGAGCCACCATCATTTCATGAAATTGAAATGATGAATCCACAAAGTACATTATTTTCTGCTTTACAACTCAAAACACAGAAAAAAGAATATTTCGAAGCTTTAGCTAAAAAACGAATTACTGCACTTGCTTTTGATTTTATTAAAGATGAACATGGTGTGTATCCTATTGTAAAATCACTTAGTGAGATTGCTGGTATCGCTTCTGTTTTAATTGCTTCAGAATTAATGAATAAAGACAATAATGGCAATGGTTGGTTGCTTGGAAATATTAGTGGAGTTCCTCCAACGCAAGTAGTTATTATAGGCGCTGGTACTGTTGGCGAATTTGCAGCACGTTCTGCTATTGGTCTTGGTGCTTCTGTAAAGGTATTTGATAATTCTGTTACTAAATTAAGACAGTTACAACACAACTTAGGAAAAACAATTTACACCTCAACCATACAACCAAAAACCTTACAAAAAGCATTAAAAAGATGTCATGTTGCCATTGGTGCTGTTAGAGGTAAAAATAGAGCTCCAATTTTAATTACAGAGACTATGGTAGAGCAAATGCGTGAAGGCGCTGTAATTGTAGATGTTAGTATTGATCGTGGCGGTTGCTTTGAAACTTCAGAAATTACTACACATAGTGAACCTACTTTTAAAAAGCACGATATTATTCATTATTGTGTTCCTAATATTCCTTCGAGATATTCGAGAACTGCTTCTTTATCTATCAGTAATATTTTTACACCTTATTTATTAAATATTGGCGAAGAAGGTGGTATTGAAAATGCTGCTCGTTTTGATAAAAGTTTGCAAAAAGGAATGTATTTTTATCATGGAATTTTAACTCATAAATCTGTTGCGAACTGGTTTAATTTACCATTTAGAGATATTAATTTACTTTTGTTTTAATTTGTAATTATTGAGAAATAAAATTTGAGTTCTAAAACACATAATTTAGAATAAAACCTTTATCCCTTTAATAATTATGAGTAATTTTGGATTTTTAAAACCTAACATTTTTATATGAAGATTGACTACGATTTATTAAAACGTTTTAAACTATTCGGCATTGGATTTGCGATGGGAATTGGACTTTTATTTTTCATTCTGGATGGGAAACAATCTAAATGTAATTGGTTTCCAAACGAACGAATTTTAGGCATTATTAGACAAAAACAAATCAAATATGCGCCTAGTATAAACGATTTATTACTTCAAAAAACAATTGATTCTGCTAATATTACTGCTTTTTTATTAAATGGTAATGTAGATTTTTCTAAAAGTGAAGTTAAAAATAATCCTTGCCGTACCTATTGGATTGATGGTTTTGTTAATGATAAAAAAGCGGTATTGCATGTTAAAATTTGTGACTCTATTGCTGTTTTAGAGAGGTTGGATGTTGGAAAATAATTTTTTTTTATTACTCCTCTTTTTTTATATCCTCCAAATATGTAATTAATTTTTTACCATACATAGACTGTCTTACTTTTGTAGACATTGATTTAACTATTGTATCTAATATTTTTGGGTTTGCATCATAAATTTCGGATAATGCCAAATATGGTGCTATTTCAAAATCTGCGTGATTTACAGCAAAATTAGCAGTATATAAATACCTTCTTCTTTTTATATTAAAAATCTTTTTTTCTATTTCTTTTAATTTATCCGTTTCTTTATCTCTTACTGCTTCAAATTTCTCTTTCATTAAATCTAACTTTAAATTGTTAAATTTTGTGTTAGTTTCTCTAAAAGTATCCATAAATTTTTGATTTTTTGAACCTTTTATTTTAGAATGGTATCCAAACGTTTTTAAATCGGATAAGATGCTTATCTTTCCTTTTTCTCCAAAAAATTGAATTCTTTTATTAGATTCTGCTATGGTTAAATTATAAATCTGAGGGCTTCTTACATTGTCATATAATGTAAATGTATTTGTTCCATCTAAGATAACAGAATCTACTTTTACCCATATAGTATCGTTAATTTTCTCTAAGTATACCGTCCCTTTTTGAAAGCCTTTTATTTTTCCTTCAACTAACATATTTCTCTTTTCTGAATTACAAGAAATAAAGAAAATACTTCCTATTAAAATTACTATTATTTGTTTCATTATGTATTTTTATATTCTTCATAAAAAAATCCTTTCTTTCCTGTTATAGGATAGAAAGGATTTTAGTTTTTATAAGTATTATAAACTATGCTTCAAATGGTACTATTGAAACATACGATTTATTATCTCTTTTTTTTGTGAATTTTACCATTCCATCAACTTGAGCGTGTAAAGTATGGTCTTTTCCCATATATACATTTTCTCCTGGATGGTGTTTCGTTCCTCTTTGACGAATAATAATATTACCTGCAATTGCTGCTTGTCCACCAAAGATTTTTACACCTAGTCGTTTCGATTCTGATTCTCTACCATTCTTCGAACTACCTACACCTTTTTTATGTGCCATAATTTTATAGTTTTATATATTATTATTATTTTTCGATACCACCTTTGTGATTATCTTGCCATTCTTTTAACTCATCCCATTTTCCTTCTGCTGCCATTTTTGCTTGTTTTGGCCATGACCCTGGTTTTTTTGATGCATATCTAGAGCCTGCTGCTGCTAAAATTTCTTGCAATTTCTCAACCGAAGTACCTGCTAATTCTGCAAAAGTGTTAATTTCTGCATTATTAAATATCTCTGCAATTTTTGGGCCTATTCCTTCTACCTTCTTTAAATCATCTCCTTTAGAAGTAGTTTTTTTTGCTGCAATTTTTTTAGGCGCTACCTTTTTAGTTTCTTCTTTTTTAACTGCTGCTGGTTTAGTTGCTGCTTTTGGAGTTGCTTTTTTTTCGACTTCTTTTTTTACTGCTGGTTTAGATGCCTTTGCTCCACTTGCAACAATACTTTCTATTTGGATTTCAGATAAGTACTGACGATGTCCGTTCTTTACTCTATATCCTTTTCTACGTTTTTTCTTAAAAACGATTACTTTATCACCTTTTAGGTGCTTTAAAATTTTGGCAGTTACTGCTGCTCCTTTTATAGCTGGGGCGCCGATAGTTACTTTTCCATCATCTAACAAAAGAACTTTATCAAAATTTACTTTTGATCCTTCTTCTCCTTGTAAACGGTGAACAAATACTTTTTGGTCTTTTTTAACTTTAAATTGTTGCCCTGCTATCTCTACAATTGCATACATAGGTTACTATTTATTATATTTTTGTTTAAAAACTGTTCTTACCTTTATGGTAAGCGGGTGCAAATATACTGTTTATTTTGAATATTGAAAGTAATTTCATTATTTTCTTACCTAGAAAACGATAATAAAAAACAGCAACAAATGCTATTTTGTTGCTGTTAATCAAATTTGTATAATACTATTGCTTTACGTCTGTACTTTTATAGTTAAATAAATAATCGATATCAAACTCTTTTACTTCTCCTAATTTTTTTAAGGCTTCCATTTTCATGTCTTTTTTATTTCCAATTACCAAAGCGGTATATTTACTTCCTTTAATATTCTCTTTAAAGAAATTAGCTAAATCGTCCATGGTAATATTTTCAATTTCCTTATACATTTGCTCTCTAATATCGTGATCTATCCCTCTATCTTGTAAGCGTTGGTAGGTCCAAAAAATGTTTGATTTATTTATACGTTGTGCTGCTATTTTCTTTAATGTTGCATTTTTTGCTGCTTCAAATTGTTTTTGTGCTTTTGGCATGTTATTCATTAATTCTAACATTGCATCTACTGCTTCTGGCAGTTTGTTTGCTTGTGTTCCTACATACGCATAGATATAATCGGAATCGTCTTTTTTTCCTGCATTTGAGTATGCTGAGAATGCAGAATATGCCAATGATTTTGATTCTCTTATTTCTTGAAATACTATGGATGATAATCCGCTTCCAAAGTAACTATTAAATACTCTTGACAATGCTAATTTTTTCGCATCGAATTTCTCTTTTTTGGCAACAAATATTAATTCGGATTGTACCATATCAAAATCTACAAAGTTTACCTTTCCTCCTGTTTCTAACTCTTTGTATTTTACTGGCTCTGGATATTCTTTTAACTCTTTTGGTAATTTATGTAGTTCGTTTAGTGCCGTTTTTGCTAATGCTACATCTTTTCCATAATAAAAAATACGTTGTTTATAGTTCTTTAAATCTTTTGCTATTTCTACCAATTCATTTGGATTTATCTTCGATAATTCGTCTGCGTTATATATATTACGTAGGCTTGAATTTTCTCCGTACAATCCATAATTATATAATCCATTCCAAAGAATATTTCCTTTTTGTGTTTTACCATCACTACGTCCTTTTAAAATTTTTGCTACATATTTATCATACGTATCTTGATCGGCTACTGCATTTGTCCACAAATCTTCTAATAAAGTTAATCCTTTATGTAAATTTTCTTTTATACCTGATATATATACATAAGAACGTTCTTTTCCTGCATTTACTCCATAGTTAATTCCTAACTTATAAAATTCTTTTTTTAATTGTTCTGGTGTATATTTATCGGTCCCTAAATAATCTAAATATCCTACTGCTAAGGATAATTTTTTATTATGATCTTTTCCCATATCAAAAATAATATTCAAATTAAATAAATCATTTGTTTCATTATTAATATATGACATATTTAATCCATTATCTAGATTTGTTTTTTTAATTTTTTCTTTATAATCTATAAATAGTGGCTTAATTTTTTCTGATTCTAATGTATTAAAATTTTGGATATATGTAGATTGTTTTCCTCTATTTAAGTTTACTGGTGTAATTCCTGGATTTTCTACTTTAGCTATTGTCTTATCTTCTCCTTTACGTTTGTATGTAACTACATAATTATCTTTATAAAAGGTGTTTGCAAAATCTACTATCTGTTGCTTGGTTATTTTTCTTAAATCATCTAAAAATGCTACTTTATCGTTCCAGTTTTCATGATGAATAAATGCGTTATAATATGCACTTGCTAATGCTGTACTTCTCTCAAACTGTTTCGTTTGACTTAATTTTAAATCATTAATTACTGCTTCTAACATCCATTCGTCAAATTCTCCTTTTTTTAATTTTTCTACTTCTCCTAATAGTGCTTCTTTTACTTCATCTAGTGTTTGTCCTTCTTTTGGGCTTCCACTAAAAGTATGATAACCATAATCATTTAAAAATGTTGGTGAACATCCTCCTCTTTGTACTACTTGTTTTTGATTTAGGTTTAAATCTATTAATCCTGCTGTACCATTTGCCAAAATCATGTCACACATTGTAACTAATTTTTCATCTGCGCTTCCAATTCCGTTAGAGCGGTATGCTATTGTAATACTTTCCGACATTGGTCCAAATACTTCTTTTATTACTGGCGTTGTAATTGGTTTCTCTTTTGGTAATACTGGATGTGTTACCTCTTTTCTTTTTAATTTTCCAAAAGTATTGTTTACTTTTGCGATGGTTTCGTCAAAATCTAAATCTCCTACCAAAACCATTGCCATATTATTTGGCACATAATATTTATTAAAATAATTATGTATATCTACCATAGAAGGATTTTTTAAATGCTCTGCTGTACCGATAGTTGTTTGTTGTCCGTATGGATGTGTTGGAAAAAGTCCATCTAACATTGCTGCATACCTTTTTCGCCAATCGCTATCTTGCCCTCTATTAAACTCTTCAAAAACTGCTTCTAATTCTGTATGAAATAAACGCAATACCAATTCGCTAAAACGTTCACTCTCTAACGTTAACCATTTATTTAATTCGTTTGCTGGTATTTTGTTTTTATATACTGTTTCTTCAAACCATGTATGTGCATTTGTACCTGTTGCTCCAAGCGAACTTACCATTTTATCATACTCATTTGCTACGGTATAGTTAGACGCTTCTAATGATACTTTATCTATCTCTTTATAGATTGCCGTTTTTTTTGCTGGATCTTTTTCTTTTCTCATTTTTTCATACAAATCAGATATTTGCTTTAAATATCCTTTTTCTTTTTCCCAATCTTGTGTACCAACCTTGCTTGTTCCTTTAAAAACCATGTGTTCTAAATAATGTGCTAATCCTGTAGATTCTTTTGGATCATAGATAGAACCTGCTCTAACTGCAATATACGTTTGGATTTTTGGTTCGTCTGTATTTTTACTTAAATATACTTTTAAACCATTATCTAAAGTATATAAACGCAATCCTGTTGGATCATTATTTACAGTTTCATAAGAAATTCCTTTCGTGTCTTTTTGCACTTTTACCGCATAGTTTTTTACTGTATTCTCATTTTTACAATTAAATAAAAATATGCTTAATAATAAAATGGGGAAAATTTGTAGTTTTTTCATTTTGGGTTGGTATTAGTTTAATAGATTTTTATGATGTCAAATATAGTAACTAACCTATTAATATACATATTATTGCAACAATTTTGTGATTTTATTAACAGATTGTTTTTAAACGCAATGATGTAAACAAATTGTAACTACAAAACGATTAAAAATTAACCAATGCTTAATATCTAATTAACTTTCTATTTAGCAATCAAATATAATTTTGCTGTATTAATTTAAACTAAAACTTAAAACAATGTCTACAACAAAATTTTCTAAATTATTATTTGTAACAATTCTTGTGCTTGTAATTTTCATTTCATGTAAATATGAAGACGAATCCTCAGATTTCCTCCTTGGAAACGAAACAAAGATGGGCAAACTATTGCAAGATGAAACTTGGTATGCCAATAAAATTTATGAGCTTGAAGGAAAAGTAATTGTTCCTAATGGCATTACATTAACTATTCAACCAGGAACTATAATTAAAGGACGACAAGGAGATGGTTTAAATGCTTCTGCTCTTATTGTTTCTCGTGGTGGTAAATTGATTGCCGAAGGTACTGCAAACGCTCCTATAATTTTTACTAGTGTTATAGACAATATCGAATTAGGACAAAAAACAGGTACTAATTTAGACGAAAATGATGTTCAAAAATGGGGCGGACTTATTATTTTAGGTAAAGCAAAAGTTTCTGCAAAAATAGGAGATACTCAAGGGCATATTGAAGGAATTCCTGCTGATGCTGATTATGGTACTTATGGTGGTAACGATGATAATGACAACTCTGGTAGTCTTAAATATGTTTCTATAAGACACGGAGGTATCACAATAGGTTCTGGTAACGAAATTAACGGCTTAACATTAGGAGGTGTTGGTGCTGGAACTACGATTGATTATGTAGAAATTATTGCAAATTTAGACGATGGTATTGAGTGTTTTGGAGGTTCTGTTACAATTAACCACGCATTGGTAGCATACCAACAAGATGATGCGTTTGACATTGATCAAAATTTTTCTGGAGCATTTAAAAACTCTATGGTAATCTACAAAAGTACTGTTGGTGATGAATTTTTAGAAATTGATGGCCCTGAAAATAGCACCTTTACTAATGGTATGTTTACTATTGAAAACTGTACTTTTATTGACATAGATAATAATGGATCTTGTGATTTAAAATCTAAAGCGCAAGGCAGCATTAAGAACAATCTATTTACTGGTTTATCTAATTTTAAAATTAGTACGAAACTCGATACAGATTGCACTTCTGTTTTAATGGATGCTTACAAACATTATATTAATGGTACTTTAATCTTAGAAAGTAATCATACAGATGCTAATCTACAAATATATACAAAGTCTAATAATGGCGCTACTACTCCTGTAATTTGTTCTCTACCAACTAATCTTCAAACTGCTGCAAATGCAATTTATAATGTTGCGAATAATACTACAAATAATAATGTCAATAGTGTTAACCAAAGTGAATTCCAAAACTGGACTTGGATGGCTGCTAATAACAAATTTTAAAATTATAACTATTTGAATTGGTTTAATTAAGGTTCTCTATTATTGTAGAGGACTTTAATTATTTTAATAATAGAATTAATATTTCTCTCATGAAAAAAACAATTTTATCTATATTATTATTTTTAATTTCAATCTTTATTTTTGCAAATGGAATTATAAGAGGTACTGTCATTGACGATGCTACTGGAGAACCTATTATGAGTGCTAATGTTTTAATAGATGGTACCGATATTGGTACACTTACCGATTTTGATGGTAATTATTCTTTAAAATTAAAAGCAGGTACTTATACTGTAATAATTTCGTCGATTGGTTTTACCAAAACAATAATAAATAATGTTATTGTAACTAATAACGTCATAAAATCGCTAGACATCTCTTTAAGCCCTGCCAACGAACAATTACAAGAAATTGTCATTAATTCTTCTAAAAGTAGACATTCTGCTTCGGCATTATTAACCATGCAAAAAAAATCTGTCAAACTACTAGATGGTATTTCATCAGAAAGTATTAGTAAAAATGGAGATTCGAATGTTGCTAACGCTTTAAAAAGAGTAACTGGTGTTTCTATTGAAGATGGAAAATATATTTATGTTAGAGGTCTAAGCGACCGTTACACAAAAACTACCTTAAATGGCGTTACTATTCCTGGGTTAGATCCTGATAAGAACACCGTACAAATGGATTTGTTTCCTACCAATTTAGTAGATAATATTATTGTATATAAAACGTTTTCTCCTGATTTATCTGGAGATTTTACTGGTGGTTTAGTCAATATTAATACCAAAGACTTTCCTAGGAGAAAAACATTTGTTGTTGGTTTAGGATACGGCTATACCTCTGGAATGAATTTTAACAGCAATTTTATTCTCTACAAACAAGGAAGTTCCGATTGGCTTGGTTTTGGTAATAACACTAGGAAACTTGGCTTTAATGAAAACACAATAATACCTGATGAATCTTTAAATAACCCTCAATTAACTAAACTCACTAAAAGTTTTTCTAAGGAATTAGGTGTTACTAAAGGTGCTGATTCTTTTCTAAATCAAAATTTTAATTTAAGTTTTGGGAATCAATATGAAAAGGAAAATGTAATTTTAGGATTAAATATTGCTTTAAATTATGCCAGCGATTTTACCTTTTATAGTGATATTAAACAAGGTATCTATTTTAAAGATACAAATTCTAGTATTAATAAATTAGAAAAAAGAGAGGTAACTACTGGTTCTTTAGGCGAAAATAATGTTATTTGGAGTGGTTTAATTGGTGGCGCTCTTAAGTTTGACAAAAACAAATATTCTATTTCGCTATTTCATAGCCAAAATGGAAATGGACAAGCGGCTGATTATATTTCTCAAAATTTTGATGAAACTAATGCTACACTTTATAAAGATGCTATTCAATATTCTCAAAAAAGCATCAGTAACTTAATTCTAAAGGGAAAACATTATATATACGATAATAAATGGACTCTAAATTGGAAATTATCTCCTACTTATTCTTCTATATTAGAGCCAGATGTAAGGTCTACTCGATTATCTTACGACAATACAACCGATACTTTTCAATTACAGCTAGGAGATGGCGCTGGCATAAACAGGTATTACCGTTCTTTACATGAAATTAACTTTGCTGCAAAAGCAGATGTTAATTATCGATTTAAATTTTTAAATGATACCGATTCTAAATTAAAATTTGGTTTCGCTAATACATTTAAAACTAGAGATTATAATATTCTAGATTTTAGTATTAATAAAACTAGTGATTTTAATAATTTTACCGAAAATCCTAATACAATCTTAATAGATTCTAATATATGGAATACAACATCTCAATCTGGAGTTTTTGTACAAGGTTTACAAAATCGCAACAATAAATATCATGCAAATAGTAATATTTTTGCTGGTTATATTATGGATGAATTAAAGATTTCTGAAAAATTTAAAACTATCGTTGGTGTAAGAGTTGAAAAAGCTATTATAAATTATGATGGCTATTTTAATACTGTAAAGTTTAAAAAATTAGTACATAACGAAATGGTTATTCTCCCTTCTTTAAATATTATTTATGCCACACACAAAAATTCTAATTTAAGATTATCATATTCTAAAACAGTTGCAAGACCTTCTTTTAAAGAGAAATCGAATGCGCATATTTTTGATCCTATTTCTCAAAACTTATTTATTGGTAATTTAACTTTAAAAGAGACCAATATTGATAATTTAGATATTCGCTGGGAAAATTTCTTTCAATCTGGACAGATGGTTTCAGTAAGTGGTTTTTATAAAAATTTTAAAAATCCAATAGAAATTGTACCATTTCAATTAAGCCCTAATAATATTCAACCAAAAAATACCGAAAATGCAATTGTTTATGGTTGTGAATTAGAAATTAAAAAGAATTTAACCAAAGAAAATGCCAAATTTCATATAACTACTGGTTTAAATTTTACTTATATTTTTTCTAAAGTGAATATCAAAAAAGTTATTGTGAATACCAATGGTAAAACAGAATACGAATTACGTAAAGAAAATGCAAGAGATGGAGAAACAATTGAAAAATTTAGAACCATGCAAGGACAATCTCCTTTTATTGTAAACGCATCTATTAATTTATATAACGAAAATTTTAACACTAATCTAAGTTACAATGTGCAAGGAGAAAAACTTACCATCGTTGGTAGTGGTATTGTTCCTGATGTTTTCGAAGATCCTTTTAATAGCCTTAATTTTAAAGGTAGCTATATATTTGGAAAAGACAGAAGATATAAAATTAGCTTTGCTGTAAAAAACATATTAAACGATAATTTTAATCAATATTTTAGCTCCTATAAATCGGATAATGAAGTCTATCGTTCTTATAGTAAAGAACGTAATTTTAGTATTGGCTTTAACTATAAAATCAATTAACACCTACGCAACATCAAAATACGCTATAAAATTAAGATTAAGTTAATACAGATATTCTATTTATCGCCTTTTTATGCGTAACTTTGAATTAATTATGAAAGCAGACAAAATTTTAATTGTAGATGATGAACCTGATATTTTAGAAATTCTCAAATATAATTTTGAGAAAGAAAAATACGATGTCACTACTGCTTGTAATGGTAAAGAAGCTATTGAGCTTGCTAAAAAAACAAATCCAGATTTAATTATTTTAGATGTTATGATGCCAGAATTAGATGGTATTGAAACTTGTAGATTATTACGTGAAATGCCTGCTTTTTCTAGCACTATTATTATTTTTTTAACTGCTAGAAATGAAGATTACTCTGAAATTGCTGGTTTTAATATTGGTGCGGATGATTATGTTACAAAACCTATTAGGCCTAGAACTTTAATTGCTCGAATCAAAGCTTTATTAAAAAGAAATAAAACGGCTAAAATTAATAGCGATGTCCGTATTGGCAATCTCATTATTAGTATTGAAAAAAGATTGGTTATAAAAAATAACCTAGAAATATTTTTACCTAAAAAAGAATTTGAATTATTATTATTATTAGCTTCTAAACCTGAAAAAGTTTTTTCGAGAGAAGAAATTTACAATAACATTTGGGGAAGTTCTGTAATTGTTGGCGATCGCACTTTAGATGTTCATATTAGAAAACTTCGAAAGAAAATTGGAGAAGAATATATTCGCACTAGTAAAGGTATTGGTTATTCTATAAATAGTAAATTTTACAAATAAAATAATATTGTTCTGCCGAAATATGACTCCTTAAATTTCGGAGACACTTTTAAAAACGGCAAAAAAATATCTTTTAAATGACTAATAATCAACATAAAAAATCCGTAATATATATTATACCAACTCAACATCAAAATACGCTATAAATTATTTGTGTTTTTCGTAATATGCCAATACATGATCTGGTATTTTTACATACGCTTCTAATTTAGCATCCGAAATTGGGTATTCTGTCACTTGTCTTAATGGCAATACTCCTGCCCAAATTGGTAGACTTTCATCTTTTGGTTCGTCTTGTACTCCAACATCTCTTATTTTTGCCGATGCTGTTTTTATGGTCATTTCTACAACTAATGTTCTATCTAATTCTTTTGGCAACATAGGTCTAATTGCTTCCCAACGTCCTTCCATCATATGCTCCATAAAACAGAATAATGCTGCTTCTTTTTCTATTTTATCTTTAATTTTTTTTACCGTTCCAAATAATGTTGCCGAACGGTAATTTACCGAATGATGTAATCCTGATCGTGCTAATATCAATGCATCTAGATGCATTATTGTCATACTCATTTCTTTTGCTTTTAACAATGCTAATAACATTCTATTTCCTTGCGAACTATGCAAATATATTTTATCTCCTTTTCTTCCATAAGCCATAGGCAATGTAATTGCACGACCTTCGTATATATAACTAACAAAACCTATAAATCCAGCGTCTAAAATGCGATGTATCTTATCTACATCGTAAGTTGCTCTATTTTGTCCTCGTTTTACTTGATTTAGCTTTGATTTTGGATATGCTTTCATTTTTAAATTTTATTTAATTAACATTAAATCTATCTTTTTCTGTGGATGGTTGTGAAATAACTAAAAATTCTAATTCTCTTTTTGTGTTATTTTTTATCTTGTGTCTTATTTTGGGAAGTATATGTATTCCATTTCCCGATTCTACTTCTATAATTTCATCTTCTATTTCAAAAATTGCAATGCCTTTTAGGATGTAAAAAAATTGCTCTGAAAATTTATGATAATGCTTTTGTTCTTCTGTATTAGGCTTCATTAATTCTTGTATAACACTTATTTTTTTCGATTTTACAAGATGCCAACCGCTACAATTATTTCCCCAAAAATAATGTGTACTATTTTCTTTTGTTTTTTTCATTTTACGGTATTTTGGTATTATTACGTTTTTTCATTTCAAAAATAATACATTTGTGGTCTACTGTAATAATCCAGTAATCACATTTAACATAGTCCAGTTATGTTTCCATATAAAACAAGTTTAAAACTTGATAGAAAGCGCAAACAACCATTGTATTTACAATTGGCTTGTCAATTTATTGTATTAATAAAAGATGGTAAGCTGCCTCCAAAAACAAAATTATTAGGTAGTAGACCTTTAGCTAATTTATTAAATGTACATCGAAAAACGATTGTGGCTTGTTATGAAGAATTAGATTTACAAGGGTGGATAAATACAATTCCAAAGAAAGGGACTTTTGTACATGCTAATATTCCGATATTAAAACGACAAGATTATGGAAATAAAAATGAATTTAATGAAAAAGAAATCTCTGGTTTCTCATTTTATACGAACAAAATTCTAAATCGTAAGCAAAGCATTTCGGATGTCAATTTTATGTATTTGAATGATGGTATTTGCGATGTAAGGTTAACTCCTACAAATGAGATTGCAAAAATGTATCGTCAAATTTCAAGTAAAAAAAGTACACTCGAGCATTTATCATACAGTTCTATCTATGGCAATTTAAAACTTCGCGAAGTTCTGGTTGCTTATTTAAACAAAACTCGTGGACTTGGTATTAAGGTAGAAAATATTTTGATTACTCGTGGTAGTCAAATGGGAATTTTTTTGGCTTCTCAATTGCTTTTAAAAAAGAACGATATTATCCTCGTTGGTAAGACTAATTATATTTCTGCAAACATTTCATTTGAGCGTCAAAATGCCAAATTAGTTTATATTTCGGTAGATCAGAATGGTTTAGTTACCGATGAAATTAAATTGCTTTGCAAATCGCATTCTATAAAAGCGGTATTTGTTACTTCGCATCATCATCATCCTACAACGGTTACTTTATCTGCCGAAAGAAGAATTCATTTATTGAATTTAGCAAAAATGCATCATTTTGCAATTATCGAAGACGATTATGATTACGATTTTAATTACAATCACGCTCCTATTTTACCTCTAGCTAGTCATGACACTAATGGAAATGTAATTTATATCGGTTCTTTTTGTAAAACGGTTGCTCCTGTTTATCGCATTGGATATCTAATTGCTTCCAAAAATTTTATTTCTGAAGCTGCAAATCAAAGAAGAATTATAGATCGACAAGGCGATGCTATCTTAGAGTTAACTTTTGCGAATTTTATTAAAAATGGGAATCTGGATAGACATATTAAAAAAATAATTAAAATATATAAAAACAGACGCGATTTATTCTGTATGCTTTTAAAAAAGGAATTATCTGATTTTTTTTTATTTGATATTCCTAAAGGTGGTATGGCTGTTTGGGTTATTTTATCTAAAAATTATTCTTGGAAAACGGTTTCTAAAATTGCAAAAAAACACCATTTAGAAATTGGCGATTGGCAACGTTATAATAACTCCGATATCAAGCATAATGCTATTAGGATAGGTTTTGCTAATTATACCAATGAAGAGATTTTTTTGGTAATTGAAAAGTTAAAATACACGATGAATGAGATAAAAGCCAAAACAATTCTATCATGACTTTTATCTCAAATAAAACATTATTAACCTGAGTTTGATATAATTTTAAATAAATAACAAATGTGTTCCTTCTACATCTGCTCTATTATAAAAATCGCCTATGGTTAAGATTCCATCTAATTCATCTATTAAATCGTTCTCTTTTAAATGGAACATTTCAACTGCCAATTGACATGCCCAAAGACTTACTCCTGAATCGGATAATATCTCCAAGAATTCGTCTATTGGTGGCATGTCTAATTTTTCCATTTCTTTTTTCATCATTCTTGTAGCAAATGCCTCTACTCCTGGCAATCCTCCCAATAATGTTGGTATATGCATTGCTGGATTTCCTACTGTTGCTACTTTTAAATGTTCTATTTTCTTTTTTTCAATGGCTTCTAATCCAAAAAATGTAAAGAAAATTTCGGCTTCTATTCCTTCCATACGAGCTCCATTTGCCATGATAAAAGCTGCATAAACGTTTTCTATTGTTGCTTTTGAAAGGATAAAAAGCATTTTTTTAACTTTTGTTGCCATAATTTTATTTTTTAAATACAACTTTTTGGTTTTGGTATTCCTGCGATGAGTGTCGAAATTTTTAATGGTCCTCCTGGAAATAATCCATAAAATTCTTTAATGTTAAATTTGCCACTTTTTTTAATTCCTCTAATCGACAATGCTTCGTCGTTTTTATGTTTTCCTTGTAGATATTCTATAACCATCCAATGTGCATCGGTCATTTCTATATTTTTTTCTTTTGCCAACGCTATTGCGATATCTTTATCCCATTGTGAGAAATCGGTTAAATAACCATCATCTCCGAGATTTATTACTTTGTTTCCTATTGTTTTTTCCATGATATTCTATTTTAATCTTTGATTAACTATTGTTATTATACTTTATCTAATTTTTTTCCTTTTTTTGACATTGTTGCTGATACAAATGGAATGTGTGTTCCTTTTATTAACATGTTCCAATAAATCCACCTAAAAGCTAATTTCCCCATGTGATTCATTCTACTTTCTTTTAATAACTTTAATGGTCCTATTCCTGGTAATGGAAATGTTCCTTCTACTGGTTCGTGCGTATAATTAAAATCTATTAATAAGGCTTTACCATGTCCTGTTTCTATAAAACAATTTGCATGTCCATCAAATTCTTCTTTTAGCGGTTTATTTTTAATGAATCGCATGACATTTTCGGTTAATATCTCTGCTTCAAAATGCGCTACGGATCCTGCTTTTGATGCTGGTAAATTAGATGCATCTCCTATTACAAAAATATTTTTATTTGCTTTAGATTGTAATGTTGCTTTATGGGTTGGTACAAAATTCATATCGTCTCCTAATCCTGATCTTTCTATCATTTCGTCTCCTAAATTCGTTGGAACTGTTACTAATAAATCATAAGGTACTTCTCTACCTCCATAATCTATAATTTTATTATTTTCATAATCTACGCGTTCTATATCAAAATCTGTTACTTCTTTTATTCCTTTTTCTTCTAATAAATGATGTAATGCTGCTGTTGCTTTTGGTTTTGTAAATGCGCCCTCTAAAGGTGTTACATAGGTTATATCTACTTTATCTCTTATGCCTTTATTAATAAAATAGGAATCTGCTAAAAATGCAAATTCTAATGGTGCGACTGGACATTTAATAGGCATTTCGGTTATGTGCACAACTAATTTCCCTCCTTTAAATTCTCTCAGTTTATTTCTTAATTTTTTTGCGCCTTCGTAGGTATAAAAATCAAAAATATTTTTGTGCCAATTTGCTGCTTTCATTCCTTCTGTTTCTTCTGGAGCTATTTTTGTTCCAGTTGCTATTATAAGTACGTCATAATCTAAGAATTCATGCTCTAGTTTTATTCTATTTTTTTCTGACATAATACGGTCAATTTTTTGCAAAACATACCTTGCTTTTTTTGGAATGTATTTTTTCCCTTTCTTTTTTACATCTTTTGTTTTGTATATATCAAATGGTAAGAATAAAAACCCTGGCTGATAATAATGTGTTTTGTACTGATCGACTATGGTTATTTTCCATTCTTCTTTATCTAATTTATGCATCATATGATTTGCCATCATTGTTCCTGAAGTTCCTGCTCCAAGTATTACTAAATTTTTCATATCTATAGTGTTACGTTATCTATTTTGTTATTCAAAGTTATGCAAATAACAAAATGAATAATATGATTTTTATCATAACAACAGTCTAATACCAACTCCACATCAAAATACGCTATAAATTATTTATCTTTTCACGTTTTACTGCACTTTAAATTTAAACCATAGCTATGCTATGCTTGAAATTTCAAGATTGTAAAACATAAAAATATTTTAAATCTATTTAGCGCATTTCAAAATTGAATTGGTATAATACCAACTCCACATCAAAATACGCTATAAATTATTTATCTTTTCACGTTTTACTGCATTTTGAAATTGAATTGGTATAATTTTAATAATATGACACAATAAATAGATTTTTATTTTATGATAAAAATCATGTTTTAAACGATTTTTATTAATTACGTTTGTGCTTTAGTGGTAAATTTTAATTGCTATTAAATTTTTAGTTAGTTTATTTAATTAGCATAAAAAAACCGAAACTTTTTAGTTTCGGTTTTTAATTTTATCTGTATGTGTTTTTTCTAAGAGGTTACTTTTTAATACCTAATAATTCGACATCAAAAATTACATCTGCATTTGGTGGAATAACACCTCCTGCTCCTCGTTTTCCCCATCCTAAATGTGAAGGTATGTATAGTATTGCTTTTGTTCCTACTTTTAACTCTCTAACTCCTTCATCCCATCCTGGAACTACTTGTCCTACTCCAATTATCACCTCGAATGGTTTATTCTTTTTTACCGTAGTTTGAAACATTTTTCCATTTCTTAAATAACCAGTATAATGCATTATTACTTTATCTCCTTTTTTTGGTTTTACTCCTTCTCCCTCTTTTGTTACAAATATTTTTAATCCTGATGCATATTCTTTTGCATTTGCCTCATTATCTAACAATCCTTTTATTGCTGCTTTTTGTTTTTCTACTTCTTTTTTTGCTTCATCTTCCATACTCTTAAAACTAGAATCAAAAGTTCCTGCTGCATCAAAATCTTTTGCTGCTTTTCCATTTCTAATTATCTCCATTTTTTCAATAACATCATTTTTTTCAATTGCATTTACAATGTCTTGTCCTTTTACTACATGTCCAAAAACGGTGTGTTTACCATTTAGGTGTGGCGTTGCTTTGTGCGTAATAAAAAACTGACTTCCATTTGTTGCTTTTCCCGAATTTGCCATAGACAATATTCCTGCTCCATCGTGTTTTAATGTTTCATCAAATTCATCTTTAAATTTATATCCTGGTCCTCCTGCACCAGTACCTTGTGGATCTCCTCCTTGAATCATAAAATCTTTTATTACTCTATGAAATTTTAATCCATCATAAAATGGTTTTCCTTTGTATTTGTTATCTACATACGTATTTGTACCTTCTGCCAATGCTACAAAGTTAGCAACTGTCATTGGTGTTTTTTCAAATTCTAATTGTAATAATATATCTCCTTTATTTGTTTGAATATCTACATATAACCCATCTGATAAATCTGGATATTTTGCTGTCTTGCAAGAAAAAGATACAAATACTAGAAATAGTGTGATAAATTTTAAATTCTTCATTTTAATTTGTTTTATTGTGATTATTATTTTGGTTTATTTTTTTGGTTTATTTTTTTTAAAGAGACTTCTATTATTAAAGATTGGTTTGGTGTTATTCTGTCTTGAAAACCTGTAGCTCCAAAAACTTTATTTGATGGAAATAAAAAAGTAACTCTTTCTCCTTGCTTCATCAATTTTAACCCTTCATGCAGACCTGTTATAAATTCTTCGCCATCTATTTTAAGTATACGGTCTTCTTTTTTTTCTTGATTTCTACTTCCTAATTCTTCTTTGGTATAGATGGTATTATTTTTTACGTCTCTAATTTCATAATTAAAAATCACTTCGTCTCCAACCTTTGGTTGTTTCGCTTTTACCTCTATTTTATGGTTGTAATAATACCAAAACCCATTTGGTGATGTAATATAGGTATGTACAGAATCGTTCGCTATTATTTTTTTAAACAAAGTTTCTTCTAATTTAATTAAGGCTTTATTTCTTTTTATAGACTCTTCTATAAATGTTGTATCGCTAGTACGTGATATTGGTTTTCGTGCTTTTGGACTTGAACACGAAATAAGTGATATCAATAATATGATAATAATACTATGCTTCATAAGATTCTTGTATCTCAGATTTGTACTTTGGTAAAATTTCTAAAAATTGTTTTACTGTTTTATATAAGGTTTTTTCGCTTCTTCCTCCTGCTGCATTTGTGTGTCCTCCTCCATTAAAATGTGCTCGTGCAAATTCGTTTACCGAAAATTTTCCTTTAGATCGCAATGACATTTTAATAATCCCTTGTTTTTTGTCTTCAATAAAAATCACTGCAAATATAATTCCTTTTAAGGATAGTGCATAATTTACAAAACCTTCGGTATCTCCTTTTTCGAATCTGTATTTATTTAATTCGTATTGTGATAATGTTATGTATGCCGTCATACATTCTTCTTCTACTTTCATATTTGCTAATGCTTGTCCTAACAGTTGCATTCTATTATATGAGTTTACATCCATTACTTGGTTATAAATCTTCGAATTATCTGCTCCAATTTCCAACAGTTTTGCTGCAATTTTATGGGTTCTACTTGTGGTAGAATTAAAACGAAACGAACCTGTATCGGTCATGATTCCTGTATAAATACATGTTGCTATTTTTACATCTATTTGATCTAACTCTCCTAGCCATTCTATAAAATCAAAAATCATTTCGCATGTAGAACATTTTTCGACATCTGAATAGCGATATTTTGCATAATCGTCTGGCATTTGATGATGATCAATCATAATAAATATTGGCGTTATTTGCTCCAATACTTTCTGCATTTTTTCGCCTGTTCTATGAAATGCATTAAAATCTAATGTAAAAACAATTTCTGCTTCTTCTAAAATTTTTGTTGCTTTTTCTTTTTCTTTTTCAAAAAGTACTATTTCTTCTTGTCCTGGCAACCATTTTAAAAATGTTGGGCAGTCGTTTGGTGAAATAACGGTAACTTTTTGTTTTTTATTTTTCAAAAAATGAAACAGTGCCAAACTTGATCCATAAGCGTCTCCATCTGGGTTTCTATGTGAAACTATTACAATCCGTTTTGGTGTTTCTAACAATTTTGAAATATGTTTAATATCTCTTTCTTTCATGGTTGGCGAATATACAATAAAATTGTGTATTGCTTCAATTTGTTATTTAAGAAAACTTATTTACGGCAGCTATTTTTATAACAGATTGTTAATTTTTACGCTATTTTTAATAAAAAAATCTATTTTAAACCAATTAATTTGATAATTTTACTATTTTCGTCGTATGATTTATGATAAAAATATTGCTATTGAAACGGCCGAACTTTTGTTAAAAATTAAGGCCATTAAATTACAACCTAATACTCCTTTTTCTTGGGCTTCTGGTTGGAATTCTCCTATTTATTGTGATAATAGACTTACTTTATCTTATGTTCCTATTCGTAATTTTATACGAAAAAATTTTACTAAAATCATCGAAGATAAATATGGCAAACCTGATGTTATTGCTGGTGTTGCTACTGGTGCAATTGCTATTGGTGTTTTGGTTGCTCAAGAATTAGGTGTTCCTTTTATTTATATTAGACCTGAAGCAAAAAAACACGGCAGAAAAAATCAAATTGAAGGGCATTTAGAAAATGGTCAAAATGTAATTGTTATCGAAGATCTTATTAGTACTGGAAAAAGTAGTTTACTTGCTGTCGATGCTATTAAAGCTCAAAGTGCTACCATTAAAGGTATGGTTGCTATTTTTTCTTATGGTTTTGATTTTGCGAAAGAAAACTTCAAAAATGCGAACGTGGAGCTTACTACTCTTAGTGATTATAATCATTTATTAGAACAAGCAAAAAAACTTAATTATATTAATGATAAAGACTTAGTTACTTTAAATGATTGGAGAAAGAATCCTAGCGATTGGAATTCTAAAACTTAGCTTTATTTTTTTATTACTTTAAATGTTTTAACTTTATCTGCTGTTTGTACATCTACAAAATAAACTCCTTTGGATAAATTGCGGATATCCATTTGTGTTATTTCATTAACTGTTTTTAGTTCTCTCACTAATTGTCCATTTATAGCATACATTTTGATTTTGATTTTTTGTATTCTATTTGGAATATGTATTGTTAAAATTTCTTTTGTTGGATTTGGATACATTGAAATTCCTAAAAATTCATTTTTTAATATTGACGCTGTGTTTGTTGACATGGTTCTTACATTAAAATCATCAAAATAAAAACCATCCTTTACTGTAGAACCATCACTTACTAATTGAAATCGGAATCGTATTTGCTCTCCTAGATAATCGCTCAAATCAATTTCTTCTTTTACCCATTCGCTTTTCTTTCCATCGTAATTTGGTTGTCCAAAAATTCCTTGATTTTCTACACCTAAATTTGTGTATTTTCCACATTGTGGTATCCAATTTACGCCACCATCTGTAGTAATTTCAAACTGTACGTAATCGTAATCTCTTTCGATATCCCATTTCGCATAAAAAGTTGCTTTTGCTATTATTACATTGGTCAAATCTATTATATTTGATAATTCAATGGTACGATTTACATTATTTGAATAATTCCCAAATGGCGAGTCTGTTATTGAACTTGAAGCAGAATAATAAGTTGCATTTGTTGTACTCCAATTCGTTGGATTGTAATTATTTAATGTATTTGCTGCATCTGCAAAAACTATCTGTGTTGCTCCAAATGTTTTAACTATGGTTTGTTCTGTTGTAAACTGTCCATTATTTAATTGCAGTTTATACTCTACAATATCTCCGTTTTGAATGGAGTTATCTAATGTGTATGAAATCGTTCCATTTTCTTGTTGAAATAGTTGCATTCCGTTGTGACTTTGCACATTTCCTACGCTTACTATATTGTCCGAAACTGGAAGTATACTTACTGTAAAATTTGCTGGTTCTTGTAATCCAAATCGCTTAATACTATACGCTATATTTCCTGTTAATGCAGGTAAGAACGAGTCTGTTTTGTCTGTTAAGTGTGCATAATTTGTTATTAAATGTGCTGCTGTTATATTATGGTACATCATACTTTTACATAATGGTATTATTTTACCTTGTTCTGGCCAAAAGGAATAACCAATTTCTGGTGTCATTGCATATATCTTATTTTTAGTGGTAGTATCTCCATACATCCAATCGTCAGAATCTCCTGCTGCTTCGTATAAACTTGCTGCTGCTCCGTTTATATAGTTATTTTCTGTTACCATTAAACCTGAGATTCCTTCGAACAAACTATCTTCTACTGTTGGTGTATTTGCTGCATATCCAAATGGATAAAGTAATAAACCGGAATACGTATGATTATTTAATGCCATAATAAACTCGTGCTGCTCACAAAACCATTTTATTGCCTGATTCTCTGGTTCCGAAAATGCTGCTGTACCTGGCCATGTTTGTCCAGAACCACTATTGGACACTCCTGATTCTCTCCAATGATAGGAATAGTTTCTATTATTATCTACTCCAAAACTTCCATCGCCATTATTTCTTCTGTTTTTTCTCCAAAATCCTCCTCCATTCGGATTGGTTATTTGGTTATAAATATATCCATCTGGATTTACAACTGGCACAAAATATTGCTCTGTATTATCTACTATGGATTTTATCTCGTTATCTGTAGCATAATTCTCCAATAAATACCACATATAAAATAGTAATTGTTGCATTGAAGCTGGTTCTCGTGCATGATGTACTGCTGTAAATAAAATTTCTGGTTCTGTTTCATTTACCTCTGGGTTATCGGATATTTTTACGGAATAAATTGGTCTATTTTCATAAGTAATGTAATCACTTATTGTTGTCTTTGCTGTAATTAAATTTGGATATAATGCATGCATATCATCTAATTCTTGCAACATTTCTGCATAGGTATAAAATCCTCCCATACTTCCTAAATTAAAATTTATTGGCGTTGTGTATTTTGATTCTTGTGTACATACACTATTTTTGAGTTTTTTTTCTGCCTTTCTATTTGCTATATAGATCTCCATATCGTCAATCTCTATTAGTACATGAAATCCTAATTCTTTAGCTTTTTGTATTTCATATTCTGAAAACACAGACTCTATATAACTGTTTTTTTTGTGCTTTCCATGATCTACTGCTACTCCACTTTCTTCTAGTTTTTGTAAATCGTATGTATTGGAATAAAATATTTTTGCTTGGGAATATTTTTGCGTCTTTTCTTGTGAAAATATAGAAATGGATATGAATAAACCTAACAGTAGTAATAATATGGATTTCATGATTTTATAGTTGTTGTTTACAAAAATACATTTTAAAAGATTAGTTGTATGTTAAAATAATACAGTTTTTATATATTTTATTCTCTTTTTTATTTTTTAGGATAAATATTATATATTTTTGCTTCCTAAATTTTGATACCTTGCCTAGAATTAGAGAGTACTTCATATTATTTTACAGATTAGGTCTTGCCTACTTTTTTTATTTTATTGCACGTATTTTGTTCTTTTTTTACAATAAAGACTTATTACATGTAGATGGTATTTCTGAATTTGCAAATATTTGTTATCGTGGTTTAACTTTCGATACTACTGCTATCCTATATGTTAATTTGTTATTTATTTTATTAAGTATCTTACCACTTTTAATAAACACAAAACCGATATATCAAAAAATACTTTTTTATGTTTATTTTGTAACTAATTTACTTGCTTATTCTACTAACTTTATTGACCTAATTTATTACAAATTTTCAAATTTTAGATTAACTATTGCTACTTTTAACGAGTTTAAAGGTGAAACCAATGGCATTTCTCTTTTCGCTTCTTTTTTAGTAAGTTATTGGCATGTTCTTGCTTTATTTATTGCATTATCTTGGTTTTGGTTATTTCTTTATAAAAGGGGTACGATTACTCAAAAAAAAATAACGCATAAACGTTCTTACTTTGCAACTTCTTTCATTGCTTTTTTAGTCTTTGGAACTTTAATTGTTGGTGGCATTCGAGGCGATTTTAAACACAGTACTAGACCTATTACTTTGGTTGATGCTAATAAATTTGTACCGAAATCCGTACATGCTTCTATGGTACTTAACACTCCTTTTACGCTAATACGAACTATTAATAAAAATTATTTTTTACAGCAATCTTTTTTTTCTAAAGAAGAATTAAATTCATTAATTAAACCTATTAAACAATATAATTCGGAGCTTTCTAATAAACCAAATATTGTTCTATTTATTATTGAAAGCTACGGTCGAGAATATCTTGGTGCTTTTAACAAGAGGTATAACATTCCTAATTATAAAAGTTATACGCCTTTTTTAGATTCTTTAGCACAACATAGTTTAATTTTTGATAATGCCTATGCTAATGGTCGAAAATCTATTCATGGTATGTCTTCTGTTTTGGCTGGTATTCCTTCTTTTAAAGTCGCTTTTACTTCTTCTTCTTTTTCCAATCAAAAGATTCAATCCTTAGTTTCTTGCTTAAATGATTATGGTTATGATACTTCTTTCTTTCATGGTGCTGCTAATGGTTCTATGGGTTTTTTAGGTTTTGGTAACATTCTTGGTTTGGACCATTATTACGGCAAAACCGAATTTAATAACGATGCCGAATACGATGGTATGTGGGGAATTTGGGACGAACCTTTTTTACAATATATGGAACAAGTTATTACTACTAAAAAAGAGCCTTTCTTTGTTTCTGTTTTTACCTTGACATCGCACGATCCTTTTATTCCTCCTGCTAAATATAAAAATACTTTTCCAAAAGGAAATATTCCTATGCATCAAGTCGTTGGTTATACCGATTTTGCCTTAAAACGTTTTTTTGAAAAAGCAAAAAAAGAGCCTTGGTTTAAAAATACCATTTTTGTTTTAACTGCCGATCATACTAACCAAAAATTCTATCCAAAATACCAGAAAGGAATTAATCGTTCTGCGGTTCCTATTTTATTTTACAAATCGGATAATTCTTTAGCGAAAATAGATACTGCTCTTGCGCAACAAATTGATATTTATCCTACTGTATTAGATATGGTTGGTTATAATAAGCCTTTTAGAAGTTGGGGACGAAGTTTAATTCGTAATGATATTAAACCTTTTGTTATTACGCATACTGGTAATGTTTTTCATTTTATGAAAGGAAATTACACCTGTGTCTTTGATGGCAATAAATCTATTGGTTTTTACGATATTAATGATGATGCTTTAACACATAATCTCATTAATTCTAAAAATATCGAAATGCGTGCTATTGAAAATGAGTGCAAAGCGTATATTCAAGATTATATGCATCGAATTTTAGATAAAAAGTTAGTGGTTCAGTAACCTGTTTAGGTAAATTATTAATCCATTAAAAATCATTTTTTATATTTTGTGAATTATACTACTCTAAAATAATTAAATTTGCGTAATTAATTTCTTAAAAAAATATGCAAAACATTATTTTATTTATAAAATCATACAAACCAGATTATGAAAGAGTACTGGTTTTATTAAATAGTATTAAAAAATTTAATCGAGATAATATTCCTGTATATTTATCTGTAAATGATGCCGATTATGATTTTTTTAATGCTAAAATTGACGCAACTATTTTTTTATTAAAAGACAGTGACATCATTTCTTGTAATATTAAGGACCCTTGGAGATACCAACAAGTAATTAAATCTTCGGTACATAAATTAAATATTTGCAAAAATTATTTGTGTTTAGATTCTGATAGTGAATTTATTACAGATTTTCACATCAAAGATTTTATTTATAAAGAGGATGTCCCATATACAATTATTCATGATCCAAAATGTTTTTTAGAAACAATGGAAAGGATTAATATAGATACCGAAAAAATATTTTTTAAAGAAGCTATTAACTGTACTAGAGATTTTTTAAATATTAATGATACGGAAAGAGTTTGGGATTTTGGACCCTCTCCTTTACTTTGGTCTACAAAGGTCTGGAAAGCTATTGAAGATTATTTAGCTAAAGATAATCTAACGTTAGAAAATTACATTATGGACGTCTATCCTAGTGAGAGTATTATTTATGGAGAATTTTTAAGAACTAATAAAACAATCGAAATAATTCCTGTTGGTCCTTATTTTAAGGTTTATCATTATAAGAAACAATATAAAATGGAAAAAAAGTATCATAAAATTGATACACTTAAAAAAATATATTTGGGTGTTATTTTTCAAAGTAATTGGAAGAAAAAATCAAAATATATTTTTTGGTAATAACGGTGTAATACCAATTCAATTTTGAAATGCGCTAAATAGATTTAAAATATTTTTATGTTTTACAATCTTGAAATTTCAAGCATAGCATAGCTATGGTTCAAATTTAAAGTGCAGTAAAACCGTGAAAAGATAAATAATTTATAGCGTATTTTGATGTTTAGTTGGTATAATACTCCTAATTTAGGGTTTATTAAAAAAAGAATCTAATTTTTTATATACAAATTTTTTTTCTAAAGAACTAGAAAATAAGTTTTTAGCATTTGTTGAGTGCGTATTATAAAATTCTTCATCTTCTAATAAATGTGTTATGTTTTCTGCAAATTTAACATTATCATTCGTTACTAGACATCCATTGTTTATTTTACATAACAATCCATCTACACCTCTTTCGTTACAAACTACTGGTATTCCATAAGACAACGATTCTACCACTTTAATTTTTAAACCTGTTCCACTTAACATTGGACAAATGGTTATTTTGCTTTCTTCATAAAGTGTGTCTAAGTTTTCAATATATGCAATTTTCTGTACATTTTTATATTCTGAAATTACTGTACAAACACGTCCTACTACTGTAATATTAATATTTTTTGATAGTAATGGATATACTTTTTCAAAAAACCATATTGCAGATTTTCTATTATGTGGATTATTACTTGCCACATATAGAACATCAATTTTTGCATTTGCTTTTTTTAGATTGCTTTTATTCTCCATTCCATGTGCTATTATTGTAATGTCTTTTTGTGGTAGAAACTGACTAAAAATAAAGCTCTCTTCCGAAGAAATCGACCAAATACTATCAAATTTATTTAACATTTTCATTTCTGTCTCAAAAGCCTCTCCTAATTTGAATCCTTTAAAATCTATAAATTGAGCTGTTAAAAAATCGTGTGTATCGACAATTGTTTTTGCTTTTCCTATAATTTCTTTATTTGCAATAAATGGAGCAAACAGAACATACGAAACGATAATATAATCGTAACTATTATTCTTTAAAACCGATTCGAAATCTTCTTTTTGTCCTACTCCAATTCGCTTTTTAAAATATCTATTTGCTTTTATTCTATTTGGTATGGAATGTTTAATGAGATATTTAATCCCTTTTCTTTTATATTTTCGTATTAAATATCCTTTGTTTACTAAGCCTTCTTTTTCTATTTCTCGTAAATGGCTTTCTGTAAAATCTCCTGTTTCTTCTCCTACAAAATCAACTGTAAAATTTCTATCTTTAAAATATAAAAGAAGTGCATTTGCTCTTGCATTATTTCCTTGATTAATCAGTAAGGGATTTTCTGGATAAAAATATAGTATTTTAGTCATTGCTATTAAACGTTTTTTTTCTCACAATACATTTTAGTGAATTAATTTTGCCAAAGATAGATTTATCTCTGTTTTTTTTTAGAGTTTCGATTTTTTGTTATTTATCCTTCTATTTTTTTAATGTAAACTTTGGCATATATTTTTCATGAAATCTCCATGCTTGATGTACTGCTAAGGTTTTCGCACAAAGCATAACTTCTGATGAAAACAACATTGCATCATTCCAATTTGGCAATAGTGCTTTTTTATCTTTAAACAGATGGTATGAAAAAAAAACATCTTCGTTTTGATAATCTCGCATTTGTACTTTTTCTACGCCTTTATATTTCTGTATGGTTTCAATCATTTTTGAAACATTTCGCAATGAAAATCCGCCATTTCCTCCCATTCTATTGTAGGTTTTAAAGTCTTTAAACCACCATTCCCATGGAGCTCCTATGTAATCGTATTTTAAAAATTTTTCGATTCCAGACCGCAACATTATGGTATCTGTCTGAAATATTAATACTCTTTCGTGCTCCATAAGTTTCGTCCAAAAATTAACATCTAATAAAACCTTATTATAATCTTGATTTGTTTGTATATCGTGCTCTAAATTATGTAAAACTACATTTTCTGCTTGTTTCCCTAAAATTTTTTGAATATACGTTTTATTTTTTTCCGAATGGTAAATGTGTAATTTCCAATTGGGAACATAATAAATAATATTTTTAATGACAAATTCTAATCTTTCATCGCATCTATTTTCTACAATTACTAATCCATTTACAGATTTATTTGGTAGTTCTATCTTTTCAAAATTAGCTTTAAAAATTTCATTCCATTTTTCCTCTATTGTTGGAAAGTTTTCATTTGAAGAAAATGAATTCACTTTAAATCTAGTGCAAATTGGTTTCTTTTCTCTATGTATTTTTTTAGAGAAGACTCCTGCTAATTTATATTTACACCTTTTGCTACACCAATTCTCTTTTTTAATTTTATACATCTTCTACACAATTATTATTTTATCTGTTTGGTTATAATTGTCTTAAAAGCCGTCTCAAATTTTTCTAATATTCCGCTCCATTGGTAATATTTATTTACATACGCTTTTCCATTTTCTGCCATTTGCTTTCTTTCGTTTTTACTTAAACTATTAAGATCGTCCATTATGTTTCTAAATTCATTATAATTAAAGTACGATTTTCCTGCTTTACTTTGTTTTATATGCTCATTTAAGACTTTGCAATTGGCATTTGCTATTACTGGTATACCTTGCTTCATTGCCTCTAAGGTTACCATAGATAAACTTTCATGTAACGATGGTATTACTAATGCTTTTGCTGTATTTAACCAATTGTATTTTTCTTCTTCCGAAATAAATCCTGTAAAAATAACGTGTTCGTTTCCTTTAAGTTTCGAAATATTACTGCCTACTAATACCAATTTCATTTTTGTTGTTAATTTCTTATTGTATTTGGTAAACCAGTCTATTAATTCGTCTGCATTTTTTGCTTTATCAATTCTACCGATATAAATAATATATTCGTAAGGTACTGAAAGAGTTTTTTTCTGTACTTCAAAATTATCAATTCCTACACCTGCTATTTCATTTTTAATTTTTTTTGAATTTGGATAAGTACTTTCTACCAACATTTTTTCACTTGTGCTATTGTACATTATAAATCTTGAGTTCTCAAAAAGGGTATTGTAGCCTTTTATATAAAATGCTTCTTCATCGTGTGCTGTTGGTATTAAAAGGCTTTTTTCTGCTACCAATGGCAAACCTACATTTGTTGGATAATATAAATATGTAAAAAACAGAAATATATCGTATTTATCTTTATTCTTTTTTATATATTCTATTAAGGAACTACAGTATGGTCCTTGATATTTTAGCCATTTTTTAAAATCTTCGGCTGTAGTTTTAAACATTCCTTTTGAGTCTAATGTTTCATATAGTCCTATTTTTTTTACTATTTTTTGAAATTTTGTTTTTTTTAAAACTCGCCTTCTTACTTTACGAAATTTAGCGTGTTTTTTTAATTCTGATTTAAAACGCAATACTTCTATTCCATCAATAGTTTCTTTATCTTTTTCTATTTCATTTTTCCAATGGTCACAGTTTATCGCTTTTGTTGTTAAAACTGTAATCGTATGTTTTTTGGATAGTTTATTAGCTAATAGTCGAGCGTGTAATTCTGCTCCTCCATTGATATTTTCTCCATATCGTTGTACTACAATACTAATATTCATTTTCTTTTTTTATTTTTTATTTACTCTCTTTTATTCTTTCGACTACAAATGGTGCTGCTGTTAATATGTTAATTGCTTCTGGAATTTTATCGTACAATAATTGTAGTACTCTATGCGAAGTAAACAAATATTTTTTTTGTTTTTCAATTTCCCATATTTGTAATTCTTGCTTGTTTAAAAAAGAACCTTCTTTAAATGTTCCTTTACTATACGTTTCTTCGATTGTTAATGATAAACAAAATGCATTCATATCTAAACTTTTATTTGATATATTTTCTAGTATAGTATGCGTTAGGATATTTTCATCTTTTGCAAAAATATTATGTAAGGGTCCTACATCTATTTTTTTTAATCTTTTTGGGTGAACTTTTGGTAATTTTTTATCTATTAAATACGCAATGGTATCCATATTAATACTTCTATCTGCTGCGATTTTAAGTGTTTCGTATATTTTTGTTTTGTAATCTAAAATATCTTTTCCTTCATAGTCAAAATATAAAAAACATATAAACGGCCGATTATAGGTAATATCGTAAAAACTCCAACTTACTAAAAATTGAGCGTTATGTTCTTTTGTTTGGATTATTTTTCCTTGTATAAATCGTTTAAAGATAAAGCGTTTATCTATTGTTGTGTAATAAATTATCGACGCTGCTTGATGTAACTTTACTTTACTTACTGGTTCTTTATCTTTAAATAAAGTTTCTAAGATTTCTTTTTTTAATTCTGCTACTTTTGGTAGTTTTTGTAAATATTCATTTTTTAAAGACAAATCATTTACCAAATAACGAAATTCCATATAATTTGGAAATCCTGATTCGGTAAGATCTATTTTCATTTTATCTTCTTCATTAAATAAATACTTTACACGTAATGCTTCTATGGAATAGATTAATAGTTCGGTATATTGTCTAAAAAATACAGTTTCTTGTTCATTACAAATTTCATTTTTTATGATACTCTTTATTAACTGATTAAATGAGTGATCTACAATTTTAAAATAAAATGCATACTGTTCTTTGGAATCTAAAATGGCACTATCTAGTGGTGTTACAATATAATTTTCTAAACTCATTTTACTTTTATTTATTCAAACTGCATTTGATTCTCTTTTTTTTTCTTCTTCTTTTTCTTTCCAAAAATGCCGTTTATTGCGTCATTAATTCCTCCATTAAGAATATCTTTAACTGGATTTTTGGTTGAATCTTTAGATACTGGTAATATGGAGTCTATTCCATTGTTTGAAAGAATGTCTCCTATGGCGTCTGTTACTTTACCTGTTACTTGATTTTGTAATTCTTGTTTTTGGTATTTAACTACTTTTATTGCCAATTTATTGATTGCTTGTTTAAAATTAACTTGTACTTGTGGTTTTAAAATTGTTCCATTAATACTGGTCGACAAAGGTATTTTTATCGTGTCTTTATTGTTATTTGTTAATTTTGACAACAAGTTAACTGCTTCGGTTCCTAAATATTTTGCTGGTACATCCATCGTTAAATTATACTTTAGGCTTTTATCGAATCCATGTGATCCTGAAATGCGCAATACCATATCTTTATATTTTAAATCGAATGGTTTTACTACGACATTTCCGTTTTTAAATGTTATTGCTGTTTTTAATTTACTCAAATTTACATCTTTTAAATCTATAAATTTTAAACTGGAAGTCAATTCATTGAGTAAAGGCAACGACGTATTGTTTAAATTATTTACTAATAATTGTGCAATTGCATCTCCTGATACGGAAGCTATATTTGGCGAAAAATCATTATTTAAGTTTCCTTTTATATTAAAACTTGTATTGTATTTTCCTTTTAATGTCTTTGCTATTGGTACTAATTTTTGAAATGTCTCTAATGTTTGAAACGAATTTGCAATATCAAATTCTTCTACTTTTAGGTTCAAATCAAAATGCGATGGTGTGTTTTTTGTATCTATATTTCCGTTAAATGCTATTTTTCCTCCTAACATCTTTGCTTTTGTATTTGTTAAGATTGCCTTTTGGTCTTTTAGTTTCATTGTTCCACTAACATTTTCTAAAACTAAATTATCATAAATTACTTTTTTTGCTGTCATCTGAGAAACTACATCTAAAAATTTTGGGATTTTTAGTGCTTCAATTTCTTGTGTTTTTTTAGTTTTACTTGGTGTCGTTTTGTTTTCATCTACTAAAAAATCACTAACGATAAAATTATTTGATGTTACTTTAAAATTTCCTTTCAGATTTTTATCATCAAATAGAAAAGCGTACATATTATCAATTTCTCCTGTTGCTTTTAGATCACTTTTTCCTGTTTTTGCATCAAAATCTGTTAGTAATATATTTCGTTCATTAAATTTTATACTTGCATTTTTTATATAAATGGGATTTGCTACATCTTTACCATTGTATGAAAATTGTTCTAGACTAGCAGTTCCATTTGCTTTAATTTCTTCAAACTTATTTTTTTCTATTGCTTGTTTATTTGTACGCGTTGCAAAATCTGCTTTTAAAATTCCTGTTAATTTTTTATCTAATTTTATCGGATAGGCTTGTGTTAAATTCTCTAAATTTAGTGTTCCTTTAAAAACAGCATCTATTGTTGGGTTATTTACTAGATTCGTAATTTTTCCTTTTGTTTCAAAGGTATCTTTATCGATTGTAAACTTTAATTTTTTTACATCTAAAAATACATTGTTTTTTTCTGTTGTGTTTACTATTGCTCCATCAAAACTTATATTTTTTACTACTTTTGGTAAATCTGGATATTTAAAAGATGCATTATCTGTTTTAATGTGTATGTTGTATTTTGGAAATGCTGTTGCTGAATTAAATCCGTTCACTTCTCCTCTTACATCTGCAATCCCACTTGCAGTTACTCCGTTAAAACTACTCGAATAAGCACTTGGCACTAAAGACAATACGCTCTTAAAATTTGCCTTTGGCGAATGGAATGTTATATCGTATTCTTGATTGGTATCATTTATATCTATAAATCCATCAAATACTAAGTTTAAATCGTTTAGTTTTATTTTATTGTCTTTTAGTGTAAATTTAAGTTCGTTAAAGTCTATTCCTAAAACCGCATCTAGATCTATTTTTGTTTTATTCAAATAAGCAACCTTTCCTGCTTTTACCGTAAATTCTTTTGCTGTTGTTTTTGTTTTTAAATCCATTTTGGAAGCAGAAAAGTCTCCGCTTCCTTTATGGTTCACATTTTTCAAATCAATTAAAATTTCACTTTGTTTATTATTGTATGTAATATCCGAATTTATCAATTCGTATTCATTAATATTAAACTTAAAATTATTATTTTTTGATTCGTTTTCTAATTTATTTTTTGATGTATTTATTGTATGAATGTCGTAGTTTGATAACCCATTTTTATCTACCCATAAATTTAATTTAGCACGATCAATTTGGATGTCTTTTATTGTTATTTTTTCATTGCTTTTTTTAAATAATTCTTCTATATTCATTGCTAAATACACCTTTTTGGCATAAAACATGGTGTCGTTTTTTAAAGGTTCTTTATTAACAATGCGCAAATCACTTATGGTGATGTTTGCATGTGGGAATCGCTTAAACAAACTTAAATCTACATCGTTATAAGCAATTACAACGTTCAAATTTTTATTATAATTTGCTACAAAATCTTTTATTAATCTTTCTTTATAGAAAAAAACAAGAGTTACAATTACTCCTATTAAAAGAATCACTACCCAAAATATTCTTTTTATTATTTTCATTATTCTTTTTCACTTATATATGATACTATATTACTATGACTTCAAAAATACTACCAAAAAATGATTTCTTTGTAAATTTTAGTTAATTTTTATATAAAATTCATTTACACAAAAATTATTATACTTTTTAAGTATATTTGCAATTCAATTTTCAAAAAAGAAAGCCTTGACAAATTCAAAATATTACAAATTAATAGATAAAATTAAAGCCGAGATTGCTAAAAACGGTATTTCACAAAACATTGTTTCCGATTTAAAAGATCTTAGAGTTATGGTCGTTGCTGAAAACCAACCTCTTTTAGCCAAAGCTATTCGTTTAACTTTTCAACACATTGAATCCAATGAAACCTTTAATATTGCTATTCCTGATGACGAACCTATCGAAGGTTTTGAAGATGTAGAAAAACTAGAAACCGAAATAAATCCTGTCGAAAGTTTAGATTATTTATTATCGAACATGTCTGATATTTCTAACAAAATGAATGTTATTGATATTAGAGCTTTTGTAACTGTTCTAAAGGAATTAGCTGGCGAAAATTATTAATTTTTCAACTTTTCGATTAGTTCTTTTGCCTCTATATATTTAAAGTTCTCTTTTTGACGTCTAAAATTACCATTCATTACTTTTATTGGCATCCAATCTGATAAAGATAAATAATAAAATAGTAAATGCCCAAAGTGAAGAACCTCCATAACTAAAAAAAGGCAACGGTATACCAATTGTTGGTACAATACCAATTACCATTCCTATATTTATGGTAAAATGAATAAAAAATATCGACGCAATACTATAGCCATAGATCCTACTAAATTTTGATTTCTGAGTTTCTGCTATTTGTATTATTCGAAGTATAAATACCATAAATAGAACTATTACAATGGTACTTCCTAAAAATCCCCACTCTTCTCCAACCGTACTAAAAATAAAATCGGTATGTTGTTCTGGTACAAAATCGCCTTTTGTTTGCGTTCCTTCTAAATAGCCTTTCCCTAAAAACCCACCAGAACCAATCGCAATTTCAGATTGTTTTATATTATACCCTTTCCCTTTAGTATCTTTAACAATATTTAATGCTAAATTTATTCTGTCTACATGACGTTGCGGTAAGAAATTATTATAAATATAAGATGTCGCAACTATAAAAATAAAAAAACTCAAATAAAATGCAATGTAATAGATCCAGTATTTTCTAAAAAAATATTTTTTATAATTATAGGTATATACCAGAAACGAAATAAAAATTAGAAGTGTTACTATTTCCATAATAATATATCCATATTTAATAGTAAAAATAGATGAAATTAATAATACCATTGCTAAAATTATATAATATCTAGGCAAACCTTCTCGGTAAAAAACAAAGAAAAAAGTTAAATAAACTAAGGCAGAACCTGGATCTGGCTGTAATATTATTAATACGGAAGGAATTAATAATATTAAAAATGCCTTTAACTGGTTTTTAATTATCTGTAAATCAAATTGTTTTTCTCCAATTAATTTAGCAATACCTAAAGAGACGGCAATTTTAGCAAATTCGGTAGGTTGCAAACTAAAATTACCAAAACCATACCAAGATGTCGCTCCATTAATTTTTTTACCAAATACAAATAAACCTAGCAGTGATAACATGGATATTAGATAAAATATTCCTGAAAATTGTTTGTAAAATTCGGTATCAACAAAAAGAATAACTACGATTAGAATAAAACTAAAACCAATCCAAAGTAGTTGTCTTCCATATTTTGTTGAGAAATCAAAAATTTCAAAATGAATGTCTGTTTTTGATGCAGAATAGATGTTAATCCAGCCAATAAAAACTAAAATTAGATAAAGAAAAACCAATTTCCAATCTATGCCAATAATATTACTGTTTGATTTTCTCAATGGTATCTCTAAGTATTAATATTTTTCTATATTCTTTTTGTAATAATGTATCGCTACGCATTCTTTTTTCGAGATACGGTTTTTTTGTTTTTCCAAAAAGGTATTTTTCTATCATTAAAGAAGTAATTGGTGCGGCATATTGTGATCCATAACCACCATTTTCTATAAAAACGGCTAGAGCTATTTTCGGATTATCTTTTGGTGCAAAAGCAATAAAAATAGAATGATCTGCTAATGCTATTTTTTGCCCATTTCTTCTAATATAATTTTGAACTGTTCCAGTTTTTCCACATATTTTTAAACCTTTTACTTTAGATGCTTTTCCTGTTCCTCTTTCAAAAACCTGATACATACCTTCGATAACTGGTTCAAAATATGGCGCATCTATGGTGGTTAATTTACGAAGAGTAAATTTACTATCTAATATTTTTCCTTTTATTTTTTTCACAATATGTGGCGTATAATAATAACCTCTATTTGCTAGTGCTGCAGTCATATTTGCAAGTTGTATAGGAGTGGTCTCTACCTGCCCTTGACCAATCGCATTAGATATTGTGCTTACCGCTCTCCATTTAAATGGATAAAATCGATTGTAATAATCTCCATCTGGAATAAATCCTTTATCTCCAACAGGTAAATCTACGCCTAAATAATTTCCTAAACCAAAACTCTTTACGTGCATACTCCAATTATCAATTCCTTTTTCTGGTGTATCTTGTTTTTCAATAATTCTTCTATAAGTATTTGAAAAATAAGCATTACACGATTTAAAAATTGCTCTATTAAAATTCACTTTTCCATGCGTCCCACAATGACATTTCATAAATGCATGTGTACGCTTACCATATCGATATCCACCAGAACAAACAAAACTTGTATTGGTTGTAATAACTTCTTCTTGTAAAGCTATTAACGCATTTACAATTTTAAATGGAGATCCTGGTGCGTATCGTGCCTTTAAACCGCGATCAAACATGGGTTTATTAATACTATCGTTAATAAATAATGTCGAATATTTAGAACGTCTTCTTCCTACCATTAAATTTGGATCGTAACTTGGTGCTGTTACTAACGCTAAAATTTCTCCCGTTGAAGGCTCTATTGCTACAATAGCTCCTCGCTTATTCTTCATCAATTTTTCTCCGTATTCTTGCAATTTTATATCTAAAGTAAGTGTCAAATCTTTTCCAACAACTGGTAAAGTATCTAAAGTTCCATTTTTATAAGATCCTATAATTTTATTAAATTTATCTTTTTGAAATCGCTTTACTCCTTTTACACCTCTTAAATCTTTTTCATATTGCTTTTCAACACCACTAAAACCAATTAACTCTCCTTGTTGGTAATACTTATCTTTTTTTAACAGACTATTATTTACTTCACTAATATATCCTAAAACATTCGCAGCAGATTTTATTGGATAATTTCTAATAGAACGTTTCTGTATATAAAACCCATTAAATTTATACATTTTTTCTTGGAGGTATGCATAATCATCTTTTGCTAATTGTTTTAAAAATACAGATGCTAATCTTGGTGAATATCGTTTTGCTCGATTGTACTTTTTAATAAAATCCGATTTAGATATTTTTAATAAATTACAAAATTGCATGGTATCTAAAGGTTTTACTTCTCTTGGAATAATCATGACATCATACGATACTTGGTTTGCTACTAGTAAAACTCCTTTTCGATCATAAATAAAACCTCTTTCTGGGAATGTGAATTTTTTCTTGATTGCAATTTCATCTGCCTCTTTTTTATATTTGTCTGAAATTATTTGTAAATAAAAAAGTCTAGAAATAAATACTATTCCTGTTAATACAGTAAAAAAAATTAATAAAAAACCTCTTGATTTCATTTGTTCTATTTATTCTTAACAAATAATGCGATACTAAATCCGATTAACAAAGTGGTTAATAAACTTGTTAAAAATGAGGATAGTGCAATTTGAGTTACTCCTTGTAATTTATAATACTCTAATGTAAAAACGATAATATGGTGTATTATTGTTAATGAAAAAATATAAACTAAAATTTGAAGGAAATTTAATTTCTTAATATCAAAAAGTAAATAATCAAATTCTGTTTTATTTTGTATGATATGTAATATTGGCAATCGCAAATAGGCTATTAATAGAGTTGCTGCAGCATTACTACCTCCAGAATTGGAAAAAAAATCAATGCTTAACCCTAAAAGGAAACTAATAATTAGTAATAGTCCTTTTTCTTTATTTATTGGATATAAAAAAATAAACAGTATATACACCAAAGGATTTATATAGCCCAAAAAGTAAACGTTATTTAAAATTAATACCTGTATTAGTATCAAAAAAACAAATAGAATACTATATTTAAAAATGGAATTATTCATTATTATTCTCTAACGCTCTTATTTCTTGCTTATCTAAATTTATAATTACATTTACGTGACCTATTGCACTCATGTCATTAAATAAATACACATTTATTATTTTGTATTTATTATCTTCAATCTCAAACTTATTAATCGTACCTATTAAAATTCCCTCAGGAAAGATTGTAGATTTTCCTCCTGTAATTATTGTATCTCCTAATTTTATATTTGCCTGTCTTGGCAAGTCTTCAAATTGCAATGTATTATAGTCTTTTCCATCCCAAGTTATAGTTCCAAAATGAGTATTATTTATCAGACGAGCATTGATTCTCGAATTTTCATTTAATACAGACATCACTCGTGTATATTTTGAAGAAACATTTGTAGTTACTCCAACGATACCTCTACTAGTAATTACGCCTAATTCTTCTTGTATACTGTCATTTCTACCTCTATCTAAAGTTAAAAAATTATTACTTTTTGTGTAATCGTTTCTAGATACTTTTGCCGAAATAAAGGTGTATTTTTGTTGATAAATTAAAGAATCTAATTTTGTAAATGGCTTAGATGACTCTTGATTGTTATTTTTTGCAATTATATTTTTTAGCCGCACATTTTCTTCTGCCAATTGCGCATTGTATTCTTTTAGATGAAAATAATTTCCTACGGAATTAAAATTGCTATAAATACTACCTGTAATTAAATTTGCAGAGTTAACAAACTTACTTTTATGATAAGAATGACTTTGTATTGTTAATGATATTGCAATAATTTCTAAAAATAAGAATAATAAAAAATACTTATTCTTGATTAAAAAAGAAATTATCTGTTGCATTCTCTTTGGATTGTTTTTTTAGAAATTAAAATGTTTTTTGATTTTCTAAATAATATTACTTCATTAATATTACTTTATATTTTTCAATATTTTTTAACGCAATACCTGTTCCTCTTACGACTGCTTTTAAAGGATCTTCAGCCAAATATACTGGCAAATCCGTTTTACGCGATAATCGTTTATCCAATCCTCTAAGCATAGAACCTCCTCCTGCAAGGTAGATTCCTGTATTGTAAATATCCGCAGATAATTCTGGTGGTGTTTCTGATAATGTTTCCATAACCGCATCTTCAATACGTAATATGGATTTATCTAATGCTTTTGCTATTTCTCTATATGAAATTTGTATCTGCTTAGGTTTTCCACTTAATAAATCTCTACCTTGTACCAGCATATCTTCTGGTGGAGATTCTAAATCTTCTGTTGCAGCTCCGACTTCTATTTTAATTTTTTCTGCAGTATGTTCTCCTACATATAAATTATGCTGTGTTCTTAGATAATAAGAAATATCGTTTGTAAATACATCTCCTGCTACCTTTACAGATTTATCACATACAATTCCTCCTAAAGCTATAACGGCAATTTCGGTTGTTCCTCCTCCAATATCAATAATCATATTCCCTTTTGGCTCCATAATATCAATTCCAATACCAATTGCAGCAGCCATTGGTTCATAAATTAGATAAATATCTGTACCTCGCATGTGTATTGCCGAATCTTTTACTGCTCTTTTTTCTACTTCGGTAATGCCTGAAGGTATACAAATTACCATTCGTAACGATGGCGAAAAATACCGTCTTTTAATCGTCGGAATTTGTTTAATAAACTCCTTTATCATTTGTTCAGAAGCTTCAAAATCTGCAATTACACCATCTTTAAGTGGTCTAATAATTTTTATATTACTATGTGTTTTCCCTTGCATTAACCTAGCTTCTTTACCAGTAGCCAGTAATTTTTTTGTATTTCTATTAATAGCAACTATTGAAGGACTATCAATTACCACTTTTCCACGATGTATTATTAAAGTGTTAGCTGTACCTAAATCGATCGCTATTTCTTCGGTCATGAAATCAAAAAATCCCATATATTATATTCTTTTTTATTGTTAGTTCCGATATTAACCGTAAAAGTACTAAATTTTAACCGATTAATTATAAATAATTCAATTTCAAATAAATAATTTTTTACATACTCCAAATTATATATTAAAACAAAATAAAATACATTATAAATTACTGTATTAAAGTGTTTTACACGAATTTTACACGTGTCACTTAATGCTTAAAATGACGTGTTTTGGTAAATACCATTGCCATATTATTTTGATCGCAATAATCAATAGATAATTGATCTTTTATAGAGCCTCCTGGCTGTATTACCGATTTAATTCCTTCATTGTTTGCTATTTCTACACAATCTGGAAAAGGAAAAAATGCATCACTTGCCATTACTGCTCCTTGCAAATCGAACTTAAAGTGTTTTGCTTTTGTAATGGCTTGGTTTAGTGCATCTACTCTAGATGTTTGCCCTGTCCCACTTGCACAAAGTTGCTTATTTTTAACTAAAACAATGGTATTCGACTTGGTATTTTTACATATTTTAGATGCAAATAACAAATCTTCGATCTCTGCATCCGAAGGTTTTTCTTTGGTTACTTGTTCTAATATTTCTTTGGTGTCGGTTTTATAATCTTTGTCTTGTACTAAGACTCCATTCAAGCAAGTTCTTACAATTGTTTTTGGTAATTTAATTTCTTTTTGAATCAAAATAATTCTATTCTTTTTACCTTTAAGTATTTCTAATGCTTCCTTTTCATAAAGTGGAGCTATGACTACTTCACAAAATAATTTATGTATTTCTTCTGCTGTTTTTACATCAATTTTAGTATTTGCAATTAAAATTCCTCCAAATGCAGAAATTGAATCTCCTGCTAATGCGTCCAAATATGCTTGATGTATGGTATCTCTCTGTGCTATTCCACATGCATTATTATGTTTTAAAATAGCGAATGTTGGTTTTTCTCCATCAAATTCTTGCATTAAATTCACTGCTGCATCTACATCTAATAAATTGTTATAGGACAATTCTTTTCCGTGTAATTTATCAAAAATAGCCTCAAAATCACCAAAATAAAACCCTTTTTGGTGTGGATTCTCTCCATAACGTAACACTTTTCCATTTGTTTCACTAATTTTTAAAACTGCCTCATCGTGATTCTTATTAAAATAATTAAATATCTGCGTGTCGTAATGTGAAGAAACATTAAATGTTTTTAAAGCAAATAATTTACGCTCTTCTAAAGTTGTTTCTCCATTATTCGCAGTAATTATTTCTATGAACTCTTTGTATTGCTGTATTGAAGAAATACAAACAACATCTTTATAATTTTTTGCTGCTGCTCTTATCAATGAGATTCCACCAATATCAATTTTTTCGATAATATCTTGTTCTGACGCACTACTTATTACGGTTTTTTCAAATGGATATAAATCAACGATTACCAAATCTATTTCTGGTATTTCAAATTCTTGTAGTTGTTTTTTATCTTGTTTATTATCTCGTCTACTGAGAATCCCTCCGAATACTTTTGGATGTAATGTTTTTACTCTTCCGCCAAGAATAGACGGATACGTTGTTAAATTTTCTACTGCTAGTACTGGAATATCTAATTCTTTAATAAATTTTTCTGTTCCTCCTGTGGAATAAATCACTACTTCTAACTCCTGCAATTTTTTAACAATTTTTTCCAATCCATCTTTGTGAAAAACGGATATTAAGGCTGTTTTTATTTTTTTAGTCGTATTCATTTGTTGCGTTGTGTTGGTTGCACAAATTTACAAAATGAACGGTTTTTTTATACGTACTTTGTTCGCTAATTTAAAACCTTATGAACAAGTTTTTAACGGTTCTACAAGTTTGTTATTTCATGTATTTAAAACATCTTTAATTTATTCAATCAATCTTTCTAAATAATGTTCGATAAAACCAAAGTCTGCTTTTAATTTATTAATTTTAGTATCAATTAAATTTTTATCGGTCTTTTTAACTGATTTTTTTCCTACCAACATCACGTTTTTTCGTGTATGCTCATTAGATACAAATTCAAATATTTTTGTTTGGTAATCTTGTTTTTCTAAAAGTAACGCTCTCATAGTATCGGTAAGCATCTCGTATTGTCGTTCTTTAAATATACCATATTTTAAAATCGGATTTTCTTGTTGTATTCCTTTTAATTGTTGTCTAATCTGTTTGTGGCAACATGGTGCAGTAACAATAATTTCTGCTTTAGATTGTATTCCTTTATAAATGGCATCGTCGGTAGCAGTATCACAAGCATGTAATGCAATTAAAATATCAATTCTTTTTTCGGTATAATCTTCAATACTTTTACATTCAAAATTTAATTTTTCAAACCCACATTTTTTTGCAATATCATTACAATAATCGACCAGTTTTTGACGTAATTCTATGCCTATAATCTCTACATCGAAACCTTTTTTGTTTTTCAAAAAGTCGTACAATGCAAAGGTTAAATATCCTTTACCAGAACCCATATCTACAATATGTACTGTTTTTGGCAAGTTTGAATTACTTACTAAATCATCAATAATCTCTAAGTATTTATTTATTTGTCGATACTTATCTGCCATTTTATGGATAATCTTTCCTTCTTTATCACTAACTCCTAAATACTTTAAATAATCGCTTGTCGTTACTTTTCTTTCTTTTGGCTGATTGTGAACTTCTGGCGGTTTATTTTTAAAACTTGCATGTTGCGTTTTAAAAGTTACCACCTTTTTTTTAGACACAAAGCATTGCAAATCTTCTTGCAAAGAAAAGAAAGTTGCAAATCGAAAAGCATTCATTAGTAATTCTTGGATAATATTTTTTGCTTCTTCAACAGCGTAATTTTTTACTTGATCGTTTGTTTTATTTCGATATGTAAAAGATAAGTATGGTTTCTCTTTAATTCGAATATATCGAATATACACATTTACCAATTCATTTCGCTTACTCAAAGGTTTACTTAAAGTTATTTTTACAAAATCATTTCTTTGTATACTACTATCTATTGCTTCAAATAAAGGTAAAAAATTGCTCATTGTATAAGTATCTAATAATCTTACGCAAAAATAGACTAATAAATACTCAAATATTTTATAATTTGGTATTTTTATGGATCAAGTACAAAACTTGTGGAGTTTTAAAAATAGTTTGATATTTGTTTCTTAAAAAAAGCAGATGTCAAGTATTGATTTATTACCAATTTTAGAATTACTTTTACCAGAAGTTTTA
>JALSLK010000117.1 GCA_026988355.1 Flavobacteriaceae bacterium | reverse complement strand
TAATGCTAAAATAAAAGGGTTTAGAACACAATTAAGAGGAGTCAGAAAAGTGGATTTCTTCATGTTTAGATTACAAAAATTATTTGCCTAAATATAAAAATCCCACAAGTTTTGAGACTGTTCCCTAAGTTTATATAAAATTTGTTTACAGTTTATACCAACTCAACATTAAAATCAACTTGGTATAAAATAACATCCAACAAAAAAGGATACAAATAAATTGCATCCTTTTATACTATTTTTTTATTCTTCTATTGGTTTTATAATAAAATCTTCCATGAATTTAGTCGTATAATTTCCTGCTAGGTAATCTGGATCTTCCATTAATTGTTGATGAAATGGTATGGTAGTTTTTACACCTTCTATAATAAACTCTTGTAATGCTCGTTTCATTTTATTAATTGCTTCTTCACGTGTTTGTGCCGTAGTTATTAACTTAGCGATCATAGAATCGTAATATGGTGGTATGATGTAACCATCATACACATGTGTATCAATACGTACACCATGACCTCCTGGCGCATGAAATGTGGTTATTTTTCCTGGACAAGGTCTAAAATCATTAAATGGATCTTCTGCATTTATTCTACATTCTATAGAATGTAACTTTGGGGTATAATTTTTACCTGAAATAGGAACTCCAGCCGCAACTAATATTTGTTCACGTATCAAATCAAAATTAATGACTTGTTCTGTAATTGGATGTTCTACTTGAATTCGTGTATTCATTTCCATGAAATAGAAATTGCGATGTTTATCTACTAAAAATTCTACCGTCCCTGCGCCTTCGTATTTAATAGATTCTGAAGCTAGTACTGCCGCTTCTCCCATTTTTTTACGTAGTGCTTTTGTCATAAAAGGCGAAGGTGTTTCTTCGGTCAATTTTTGATGTCTTCTCTGTACGGAGCAATCTCTTTCAGACAAATGACATGCTCTTCCTGTTGAATCTCCAACAATCTGAATTTCGATATGACGTGGTTCTTCGATCAACTTTTCTATATACATATCATCATTACCAAATGATGCCTTAGCTTCTTGCTTGGCTGCATCCCATAATTCTCTCATTTCTTCTTTCTTCCAACAGGCGCGCATTCCTTTTCCACCACCTCCTGCGGTAGCTTTTAGCATTACTGGAAACCCCATTTCATCTGCTAATTTTTCTGCATCTTCAAAATCTTCGATAATTCCATCTGAACCTGGAATAATTGGTACTCCTGCCTTTTTCATAGTTTCACGTGCAGATGCTTTATCTCCCATAAGATTAATCATTTCGGCAGTTGCGCCAATAAATTTAATCTTATGTTCTTCACATATTTTAGAAAATTGTGCATTTTCAGCAAGAAATCCATAACCTGGATGTATTGCATCTGAATTAGTAATTTCTGCAGCTGCAATAATATTTGCCATTTTTAAATAGGACAAATTACTTGCTGCTGGACCTATGCAAACTGCTTCATCTGCAAATTTTACATGCAAACTTTCTTTATCTGCTGTAGAATAAACCGCTACCGATTTAATTCCCATTTCTCGACAAGTTCTAATTACACGAAGTGCAATTTCTCCTCTATTAGCTATTAATATTTTTTTAAACATAGATTTAATTCAAAAATTAAAAATTTAAAATTTATTTTATGATGGATCTACTAAAAATAATGGCTGATCGAACTCTACGGGAGAAGCATCTTCTACTAAAATTTTAACAATTTTACCAGACACTTCCGATTCAATTTCATTAAAAAGTTTCATTGCTTCTATAATACAAACTGTATCTCCTTCACTAACATTATCTCCAACAGAAACAAAAAGTGGTTTGTCTGGTGATGGCTTTCTATAAAAAGTACCTATAATTGGAGACTTTATAGTAATGTATTTTGAATCGTCTTCTTTTTTAGTTTCTTCTACTAAATTTGAAACCTCTGTTATAGGTTGCTGTATTGCTGCTATAGGTTGACCTATTGCTGCTTGATGTACTATTGTTGTTTCATTTTTACCATGTGCTCCTGTTCGGATGGTTATTTTAATATCTTCCATCTCTAATTTAACTTCGCTTGCACCTGATTTTGCCACAAATTTAATTAAATGTTGAATTTCTTTTAAATCCATAATGTTATCTATTTTGATTAGTTCTCCTTTTACTAATAATTAAGTAAAATGAATGTTATTTTATTCTATATTAATATGCCCATTTTAAATAAATAGCTCCCCAAGTAAAACCTCCGCCAAAAGCTGCGAAAATAATAGTATCTCCTTTTTTTAATTGGGTTTCATAATCATTCAATAAAAGTGGCAATGTTGCCGATGTTGTATTTCCATACTTTTGTATGTTCATCATTACTTTTGATTCTTCTAAATCAATTCTTCTGGCTGTTGCATCAATAATTCGTTTATTTGCTTGATGTGCTGCCAACCATGTAATATCCTTGTTTTCTAAATTGTTTCGTTCTAAAATTTTTACACAAACGTCTGCCATATTAGAAACTGCAAATTTGAATACTGTTCGACCATCTTGATGCACAAAATGCTGTTTATTTTTTACTGTTTCTTCACTTGCTGGTAAAATGGAACCTCCTGCTGCTACTTGTAAAAATTCTCTTCCTCCTCCATCACTTCGTAAATATTCATCTTGAATGCCTAATCCTTCAATATTTGGTTCAAATAACACTGCTCCTGCTCCATCTCCAAAAATAATACATGTTGCTCTATCTGTATAATCAATCATAGAAGAATTCATATCTGCTCCTATTAGTAGTACTTTTTTATATTTTCCTGATTCTATATAACTCGAAGCGGTAGACATTCCGTATAAGAAGCTAGAACATGCTGCAATTTGATCAAAAGAAAAAGCTTCTGTTGCTCCAATTTTGGTAGCTACAAAAGCTGCTGTTGATGCTGCTTGCATATCTGGTGTTGCTGTTGCAACAATAACTAATTCTATTTCTTTAGGATTTATTTTGGTTTTTTGAATTAAATCTTCGGCTGCTTTAATTGCCATAAAAGAAGTTCCTTTTCCTTTTCCTTTAAGGATTCTTCTTTCTTTAATTCCTGTTCTAGAGATTATCCATTCATCATTTGTCTCGACCATTGTCTCTAATTCAGCATTTGTTAATACGTACTCTGGTAAGTACTTCCCAACTGCTGTAATTGCTGCTGTAATTTTAGTCATAATTTTGATTAAAATAATTGTAAAAAAAAAAATCCTCTTTTTACAAAATAGTTTTCAAAGTAATGAAATTTTTTTCATTAAAAAGTTAATAAATGTCATTTTTTTATCAAAATAAAGCAAGAAAAACACAAAAAACTCTCATTTTTGAGAGTTTTTTGTGTTTTTCTTAAAATCTGCTATTAAGCTTCAACTTCTTCTTCAGAATCTATAACTACTTGACCTCGGTAATATAATTTACCTTCAAACCAATGTGCTCTATGAGATAAATGTGCTTCTCCTGTGGTTGGATCTACAGCTATTTGAGATGCTGTCGCTTTATAATGGGTTCTTCTTTTATCTCTTCTCTGTTTGGATATTTTTCGCTTTGGATGTGCCATTTCTATGTATTTTAATCTTTAATTAATCCTTTTAATTTTTCCCATCTAGGGTCTATTTGTTCCTTTTGTTTTCTGTTTTGTAATTCTTCTAACTTATCTAATGCCTTTGATTTTAATGTTCCATCTATCACTCCTGGATGTATTCGTTTTGTTGGCACACTCAATATAATCATTTCATATATATACTGTGAAATATCTAGTTCGTATTCTCCGTGAGGTACCACTAAAATTTGATCGTTATCATCATTAAATTCGCTTCCAAAATTAACAATAAGCTCGTACGAGCTTTCTATAAACTGATCAAACTCTTCTCCTGAAACATCACAATTAATACGCACTGTACCTTGCATTTTAAAATGCAATACTAACATCGTATCTTTTTTATTAAAATCTACTATTACAGTTAAATCTGTATTAATAAACTCATCGTATGGATAAGATTCAAAGAACTCTTTCTCAATAACATAATTAAACTGATGCTTTCCTAGTTTTAATCCTTTAAAAGGAATTTTATATACTTTATCCTGCTTCATTTCAAATGTCATTTGAGCGTGCAAATATAATAAAATATCTTATTATTTTACCATAAACAAAAAAATATTCTTACATCCTCAATTGTAAGTTATAATTTATTTTCTTTTTTTAAATTTTAGCACATTACTCGTTAATTCTTGATACTCTTTTCGAGCATCAAATATCTTAATAGCTTGAAATAATGCTTCTTTAAAAGAGCCTTCATTTGCTTTGTTTTTTCCTGCTATTTCATACGCTGTACCGTGGTCTGGAGAAGTTCTAATTTTAGACAAACCTGCTGTAAAATTAACTCCTTTCCCGAAAGACAACGTTTTAAATGGCGTTAAACCTTGATCGTGATACATTGCTAAAACTGCATCGAAATTTTCATAATTTGCCGAACCAAAAAAACTATCTGCTGCATATGGACCATAAATTAATTTCCCTTTCTCCTTTATTTTATCTATTGTAGGTTTTACAATATCGTTATCTTCATTTCCTATTACACCATTATCTCCACAATGTGGATTTAAACCTAAAACGGCAATCTTTGGTTTTCTTATTTTAAAGTCTTCTACCAATGTTTTATGCATGATATTCACTTTATGTTCAATTAATTTTGGTGTGATTTTTTTTGCTACATCTTGTATTGGCACATGTCCTGTTATCAAACCAACCCGCAACTCATCTGTCATCAAAATCATTAGTGCCTCTCCTTCTAGATGAGATTCTAAATACTCGGTATGCCCTTGAAAATTAAACGCATCAGATTGTATATTATCTTTATTTATTGGAGCTGTTACTAACACATCAATTTCGTTTTCTTTGAGAGCATTTACGGCTTCTTTTAAGGATAAAAATGAATATTTACCAGACACTTTACTCGATTCTCCTAATTGTATATCTACTTCTTCTTTCCAAATATTAAACAAATTTATCTTATGCTCAATTACTTGGTTAAAGTTTGAAACTCCATTAATAGGCGTTGTTAATCCCATTGCTTTTTTGTGAAAAGAAATGACTTTGGAAGATCCAAAAAGTATTGGTGTACAAAAGTCTAACATTCTACTATCGTTAAATGTTTTTAATATTACCTCAATACCTATTCCATTAATATCTCCTATAGAAATACCAACTTTTATCTTTTCTGTTTTTTTCATAAAATGTAAAATCTTTGATGAATTGACAAAAGTAATCAATTGTGATTACCTAATAACTAAAAAATGCAGTACCAAATCTTTGATAATGCAATTTTTAAAACCTATTTTAACAATTACTAAATAGTAAAAGTATAAAATTTATTGCTCTTTTTTTATTCTTAATTTTTTAATTGCATACCCAAATGCAACCGCAAATAAAGCAAATATACCTCCATCAATAGGTAATCCTGGAGGGGCAGGAGGTCTATTACCTGGTGGTGTTTGAGCAACTACAAATTCTGTAATTACAAAAAACAGTACAAGCAATACAATTTTTAAAGTACTTTTTTTCATTATTTTGTTTTTTACTAGTATAAATGCTTAAGCGCACAAAGATATGAATATCTTTTTAATAAAAAAAAATATTACCTCAATTAAAAATAAC
>JALSLK010000116.1 GCA_026988355.1 Flavobacteriaceae bacterium | reverse complement strand
TTTAACTAAAACTTCTGGTAAAAGTAATTCTAAAATTGGTAATAAATCAATACTTGACATCTGCTTTTTTTAAGAAACAAATATCAAACTATTTTTAAAACTCCACAAGTTTTGTACTTGATCCGTTGTTACCCACGAGCCAACTATTGTAGTGCTTGGTGCATCGGAACCTGAATAATTACAAGCATAAGCTTGATTTGCTCCTAGGTGCTCTCCAGACGCACAATAGTGATCTACACTTACATCTTTCCAATCTGTGGTTTCATAACCACTACAACCAATTTTTTGGATTAACAAATTTCCCTCTAATGGTTCAGCTATAGTATTTTCTGTATCGTAACTTATCTGTTCTCCATTAATAATAATAGGATAGCTAACTAACATTTGGTGATAAAAACTATCATTAAATATCGTTAGTACGTAGTTCGTTAAAAAATTTACATCTTCGGTTTCCATTTCTACTTTAAAGGTATAATTTGTATACAATTCAGAAGTTAATACTTGTACCATTGTAGTATCAATAATGAAGCCATTTTCAGAATTTGTTTTTGAAAAACCTTGTGTTAAATATTTTTTGACATTTTTTGCTACAAACTTCTCATCTTTAATTTCTAAAAAAAGAGAATTCGATATACTTTTAAAAAAAGTAGCTTCTTTTTCAATAATTATATTTTCGTATTCACTTTCACTACAACTGTATTGAAAGAGGATAATCCCAAAAAAGAGAATTCCGAATTTTAAATATTTTTTTTTCATATTTTTAGTTTTAATGTGATTTTTTCGATAAATTAGTGTTGAATAAAATCACAGATTAGGGTTTGTTCATTTTTTACGCAAATATAAAGTTTCTGTTTAGAGAAAAAAATACCTAATTATAGGTATTTTTTGCTATTTATTCCGAATAATTCAATAAGGTGTGAAAATATTATTTTAAGTGTATAAAAGAAAAATAGTTCAAATCTATTTAGCGCATTTTGAAATTGAATTGGTATTATATACCAATTTAATTTTTTTGCGTATTTTGCCGTCAACTTGGTATTAGTAGATAGTTACCAGTTATTAAAATGTCAACTATTTTTTAGTGATACAAAACATCCAATATTACTAAAAATGCGTAACTTTGCTACTTAAAATAAAAAAATATTATGAGTAAATACGATGTTACCATTATTGGATCAGGACCAGGAGGATATGTAGCTGCAATACGATGTGCACAATTAGGATTAAAAACTGCCATTATCGAAAAATACAATACCTTAGGAGGAACCTGTTTAAATGTAGGATGCATACCATCAAAAGCATTATTAGATTCTTCACATCATTACCACGACGCAATTCATAATTTTGAAAAACATGGTATAAAAACAGGTAAATTATCGGTAGATTTTAAACAAATGATAACACGTAAAGATGAGGTAGTTTCTCAAACCTGTGATGGAATTACCTTTTTAATGAAAAAAAATAAGATTGATGTATTTACAGGAATAGGAAGTTTTAAAGATGCAACACACATAAATATTACCGATTCAAAAGGAAAAATAGAAACAATAGAAACTACAAATACAATTATAGCAACAGGCTCAAAACCAAGTACGTTCCCATTTATTAAGTTAGATAAAAAAAGAGTAATAACATCAACAGAGGCTTTAAGTTTAAAAGAAATACCAAAGCATTTGGTTGTAATAGGAGGAGGAGTAATAGGCTTAGAATTAGGATCTGTTTATAAGAGATTAGGAAGCGAAGTTTCGGTAATAGAATACATGCCAACTATTGTATCTACAATGGATACCATGCTTTCAAAAGAATTACAAAAATCATTAAAAAAACAAAAAATTAAATTTTATACTTCACATAAAGTAACTTCTGTGAAAGGAACCGCAAAAGAAGTAACGATTACAGCAGAAAATAAAAAAGGAGAAACGGTAGAATTTAAAGGAGATTACTGTTTAATATCTGTTGGAAGAAGACCATATACAGATGGCTTAGCTTTAGATAATGCAGGAGTAAAAATGACAGAAAAAGGGCAAATAGAAACCAATAGTCAGTTACAAACAAACATTGCTAATATATATGCTATTGGTGATGTGGTAAAAGGAGCAATGTTAGCACACAAAGCAAGTGAAGAAGGAGAGTTGGTAGCAGAAACTATAATAGGACAGAAGCCACATATCGATTATAATTTAATTCCAGGAGTAGTTTATACATGGCCAGAAGTAGCAGCAGTTGGAAAAACAGAACAAGAATTAAAAGACGCAGGTGTAGATTATAAAGTAGGAAGTTTTCCAATGAGAGCTTTAGGTAGAGCAAGAGCAAGTATGGATTTAGAAGGGCAAGTAAAAGTAATTGCAGATGCTAAAACAGACGAAATTTTAGGTGTACATATAATAGGAGCAAGAGCAGCAGATATGATTGCCGAAGCAGTTGTCGCAATGGAGTTTAGAGCATCTAGCGAAGATATTGCACGTACATCACATGCACATCCAACATTTACAGAAGCAATAAAAGAAGCATGTATGGCTGTAGAAAAAAGGGCGATTCATAGTTAGGTAAGTTACAATAAATTAATAGCGCTGTATAGATTGTTTAAAACAAGCGATTGATAAATTTTAGTAAAAAAATATAATTACTTCTATAATTTATATTAAATTTGTATTTTTAATTATATATTTATATTGGATATTTCCAATTTTTACTAACCCAAATCCCCTCTAATAATGAAAAAAATAAATTTATTTTTTTTGATTATAGCAGTTGCTATATTCACATTGACTTCCTGTGATAATTCGGAATCAATAGACACACAAACCCCTACACAAAGCGAATCTGTAAAATCTTCAATGCAAGAATTAAAAACGCATTTTAATGCCGACGGAAGTTTAATAGCGGAAAAAAATAAAATGCAAAATGTATTGTTTGATTATGGTTTTAGTTTTAAATTTCCTGTAACGATAGGATTTACTAAAGATAAAGTAGTAACTTATACCGACTTTAATAGTCTTGTAAAAGATATTATTGTAATGAATGATGCATCTTATATCAATGGAATTGTTTTTCCTTTTGAAGTACGAGTTTATGAAAAATCTTTAAAATCTGTAGTGTTAAAGACGATTGCAAACGAAAAAGAATTTATCCTTTTAAATGAATTAAGTTGGAATAAAAATAGATCTAAGGACGATGACGATGATGACGATGATGATGATGACAACGATGATAATGGTGGTAATGATGATGGCGATGATGACAATGATAACGGTGGTAATGACGACGATGATGATGATGATGAGTGCTACTACGATGAGAATGTAGTATGTGTAGAAGTCAATTGTTACGACGATGATTCATTTATCATTACTTTTCCTAATACATGTTATGCAGAATATTATGGTTTTGACCAAGACGATTACATTAACTGTGAAGAAAAATGTTTTGATTATAATTATCCAATGACAATAATAAATTCTTGTGGATATACTGTAGAAATTGAATCTGATGTAGAATGGGCAAGAATGCTATATTATAATGAAGGAGAATACGATTTCGTTTTTCCATTTTCAGTTACCATGATTTCAGATGGATCTGTAGAGCAAATAATGGACGCAACAGAATATGAAAGTTTATTAATGAATTGTACTGTTGCAGCGTGTAACTGTCCAGATGTATATCAACCAATTTGTATTGATGGAGCAAACGGAGTTCTTATATTCGATAACTTATGTTTATTAGAATGTGCTGGTTATGATGGAAACAATGCTTTTTTCTGTGCGCCAAGACATGGTAATTAATCCAATAAGAAATATTATCTTTTAAAAGATGATTATAAATAATAAAGACCAGTATTAAAATTTTAATACTGGTCTTTATTATTAGAATTACCAATAAACTTTAAATAAAAAATTTGGAGTAAAGCCAAGAGAAAATTTATTAGTAACTTCAATAGGATCATTTATATTATTAAAACCAGTATATTCTCTACTAAGTTGATTTCTTTTATTATAAAGATTACGGATAGAAAATCCTATTTTTCCATGTATCGCATTCTTTTTTGAAAATTCAAAGAGATATGTTGAGGAGAAATCCAAGCGATGATAATTAGGCAATCGTTCTGTATTAATGCCCTCGAAGCTAATTTGATTGTTAGAGCTAATTGATTTTGTAAAAGGTTTTCCAGTATGCCATTTCCAACCTAATGCAGACTGTATGCGTTTAAATTTATAAGTAAGCGATGTAGAAAAAGTATGTGTAATACTTGTGTTAGAAACAAAAAATATATTATTATTTAAGTTAGCAAACTTACTTTTTACATTCGTTAAAGAATAACTAATCCAAGTTTTAAATTGATTAAAATCTTTTTTAATATAAAGATCGGTTCCCATAATTTTTTGTTTACCAATTCGAAACGTTTTACCATCAGGATTTAAATAACCTAATGAAAGAGCAGTTAAGCCATTAATCTTTTTATAATAGGTGTCTAAATCGACACTCCAACCATTTTTATTGTATATAAAACCAGTAGAAACCTGTTTGCTATTAATTATTGGAAATTTTTTATTATCAGCAAGTCTCCATAATCTATTTTCTAAAGACAAATCACTTAACACGGTTTCATCAATCTGATTAATTATCTGATTTTTTATTTCTCCAGTAACTTGAATTTTTAAATTATCGGTAATATTTTTATAAATTAGAATACGAGGTTCAAACTTAAAAGCATCAAGTTCGGTATAATAATTTACTCTAAAACCAGCTTCAAAATTCATTAAATTTGTATTTTTATAAGAATAATTTGAAAAGAATGCATGTGTACTTACTTCACTTTTGTCCGAATCTAATATAAGTGATAAATTAGCAGTATTAATAAAGGCATAACCAACATCTTTAAAAGAATATTGATATCCTAAATTTAGGTAATTATTCCGATTGGTATTAATTCGGAATTCAGTCAAAAAATTACTATCGTAAATAACATTTCGTTTATTAAAGTCAACATTTAATGTATCTGTATTTTGAATATAATTATAATTTAATTTGTATTTAGAAAAACTTAGAATCGTTTTTTGATTAAAATTAGCATTCCATTTTTTTTCCCAAAGTAAACTATATCCTTCATTTTTTATTTCTAGTAAATCGTTATAAGAGGTGTTATTTTGCTTATCATCTACCAAATAATCTAACTTATTGTTAATAACAATACTGCTAAATAGAAGCGTATTATTCTCATTAAATTTATAATTTAATTTTAAATTATAATCTATAAAATAAAAATCGTTTGTGGTGTTTTGAGCGTTTTTTATTTTTGTGGACTCAAAGACTTTATTTGCTAATTTTTTATAAGTATTCGATTGGTGTAAATCGGTATAAGAGCGTCTTGCCGATAGTTGAACGCTTAATTTAGTATCAATTAAAGGAGTTTCTACAAAAATATTGGCACTAATTCCATTAAAACTTATACTAGAATTTAATTTAGAAGCAATTTTTCCGTTAGATTTAATATCAATAACACTAGAAACTCGTTCTCCAAAGCGCGGATTAGTTCCTTTGTTATGAAAAATAATTTTTTGAGAAACAGAAGGGTTAAAAGCCGAAATCATTCCAAATAAATGCCCATTATGGTAGATGTTTATACCGTCCCAAATAATTCGATTTTGGTCAGAAGTACCACCTCTAACAACAAAGCCAGTAGCTGTTTCATTTGGACTAATAACTCCAGGTAATAATTGGATGCTTTCTAAAACATCTGCTTCAATTAATCCAGGAAGAATATCTAATTGTTTCGGAATTAGTGTATAAAACCCTTTTTTGTTTTTAGAAATTCCTTTAGTTAAGTAATTGTCCAATACAATTTCTTTTAAATTTTGAGAAATGTTTAACGTGTTTTTTTTAAGTTTTACAATGATATATCTCTCGCTAATTTTTTTAAATTGTAAAGAAGTTTTTTCTTCTAATTCGTTTAACGTTTCACGAAGAGTTCGTGCTTTATTAGAAAAAGATACTTTTTTAGCTCGTACAATTTCATCAGAATAGGAGAAACGTACTTTATACGTTTTTTCTAAAGAAAAAAGAACTTCAGCTACCGACTTATTATCAAACGAAAAAGTAGCCTTCTCTTGAGAAAAGGCTACAATAGTTGTAAAGTAAGCAATTAACCAAAAAGTAAATTTCATTAAATTAGTTGTCTAGTATGTATATATTAGAAGCTGTTTTATTATACTTTAAACCCATAGCATCAAATACAGATTTAAAAGCTAAATCCATTTTATGATGATTAAAACTACCTGTATAAATGCTTGAGTTATTAATTTTAGCACTATTAATTTGTATGTTAAATTGTTTTTCTAAGTCTTCAATAACATATTTAAGAGGTACACTTCTATACGTACTTTCTCCCAAAGTCCAAGTTGGTTTTTTTCTACTATAATTTAGAGATTCAATTGGATTTTTGTTTATTTTACGGAATGAATTTGTAGGATTTAAAATGTATTCTTTATTGTTATGTACAACACGTACTTTTCCTTCGTAACAGATTACTTCAAAAAAAGTATCGGTAGATTTTACATTAAACTGTGTACCTAAAACAGTTATATTACCATTTTTTGTTTTTACGGTAAATGTGCTTCCTTTTTCAACTTGAAAGAACGCTTCTCCATTTAGAAAAACCTCTCTTTTATTTTTCCAACCTTTTTTAGAGTAGTTTAATGCAGATTTTGCATTTAATATTACTTTAGAATTATCTAATAACGCAATGGTTTTTTGTTCGCCAAAACTAGATTTGTTTAGAACCGAATTATTATTAATTAAAGCATAAAATCCCATAAAGAAAAGTAGCATTGCAGCAATAGAAGCAATCCATTTTAGATGGAGCTTTCTAATTTTAGTTTTTTTATCCATACGATGTAGTATTCTTTCAAAAGAGGTATCCAAAGGTTGCTCTAAATCACAAAATACTTCAATACCTTTTTTTAACTTTTTATAAGCTAAAAAATCGTCTTCAGAAACCAATTTTTTAAGCTCGGTATCCGCTAAATTTCCTTCTATCCACTGCGATAGATAAAATTCATTTTCGATATTTGTATTTTTTATTTTCATGTTATCATTAGTAAAACAGTTCAATATACTAAAACCCTACTTTTTGTAATCTAATATTTCATATTATATTCTTATTATTTAATATTTTAGGAGTTTAGGTCTGTTATTTTTCGCATTTTTAGCAATGCACCATGCATTCTTTTTTCAACAGCTTTTACAGAAATATCTAAAAGTATTGCAATTTCTCTGTATTTCTTTTTTTCTATTCTACTTAAAAGAAAAACTTCCCTTTGTTTTGGAGATAAATCGGCAATTGCATTTTCAATTTTAGTTAAAAACTCTTTTTCGATTAATAAAAACTCTGGAGACTCATTGGTCGTGTTTTTTGTATGGCGATATTTATTTTTTCGAATTACTTGTTCGTGTTTTTTAATATTAATAAAAAGATTATTGCCAACAGTAAAAAGGTAACTTTTTGCTGTTTCAAAAGAAACACGATCACAATTCTTCCATAGTTTAATAAAAGCATCTTGCATGACATCTTCTGCGGTTTCTAAATCATTAAACTTAAAATATAAAAACCGTTTTAAATCTTTGGCATAAGTTTTAAAAATAAATTTAAAATTTTTTGGCTTACAGATATTTTTTAAATCGTTATCCATCAATTATTTTTGTGGTTTCAAAACTATATAAAAAAAATGAATTTAATAAAAAAAAAGTTAAAACCTAATTTTTTTTGTGTGCATGGTAGGGTAATTTAAGATGAAGATGTTTTAGCTACGATTAATCGAAAAGATAATATTAACCAGATAAAATAATAAATAATGAAAAAACTTAAATTTATTTACCTAAGCATCCTATTAGTCGTATTCTCTCTAGTGTCGTGTGAGAATAATGAACCAATAGTCGATGATGGAAACCCAAACCAAAGTGCATCTGTTAAAACAGCGATGCAAGAATTACAAAGACATTTTAATGATGATGGTTCTTTAAATGGAACAAATAATCCTGTAGGAAATATAGTATTTGATTACTGTTTTGATTTTCAATTGCCAATTACATTATCTTATAATACAGGAGCAACAGTAGTAATTAATGATTTTGGAGATATGGTTAGTGTATTAATCTCTATGACAGATGTACTATATATTGATGGAATTGTTTTTCCTTTTAATGTAGAAACTTATGACGAAAATACAGGAGCAATAGTTGTTAGAGCGATAAATAACGAACAAGAATTTGCTGCTTTAATAGATTCTTGTGATTTTGATATTGAGGATTGTATTTGTACAGAAGAATATGCACCAGTTTGTGTGGAAATTCAAGAACCATCAGGAGAAAGTTTTACCGTAGAATTTCCAAATGTATGTTTTGCAGCATGTGAAGGGTTTACACAAAATGATTTTGTAGATTGTAATGATGATTATGAAGAGCCAGGAGACGATGATAATGACGACTGTTTTCATCTTAATTTTCCAATAACACTTGTTGATGGTAATGGAGTAACGACAGTAGCAGAATCTGAAGAAGAATTAGAAAATATATTATATTCTTCTAATGAGAATTTAGATTTTGTATATCCATTTAATGTAACATTAGAATCGGATGGTAGTGTATTAACAATAGAAGATGCAACAGCTTATGCACGCCTTATAGCATCTTGTGATAGTAATCATAATGAATGTAATATTGAAAATTTAACCGTAGTTGTAGGAGATTGTAATGCAGACGGAACGTATAGTATAACCATAGATTTTGATTATGCAAATGCAGGAAATGCAAGTTTTGATTTATATGTAAGAAATCAAGTTCTATTAGAAAGTTATTCTTTAAGTGATTTGCCAGTTACTTTTTCTCACTTTGCTACAAGTACATTTTCGGAAGACTATATTAGAGTAGCAATTAACGATAATAATGATTGTTACGAAGAGCTCGAATGGATGTCTCCAAATTGTAATACAACAGCTTGTTGGGAGTTTGTATATCCAATAACTTTTACAAACGGAACAGATTCTGTAGACGTAAATGATAGAGCAGAATTCGATGCACAATTTAATCCAAGCACAAGTAGATTGGTTTATCCTTTCTCTGTAGTAATCGAAGGAGAAACTAGTGTAATCAATACACCAAATAATTTCTTCGAAATTGGAGAGTTTGAAAACATGTGTAATTAAAATATTTGTTTGTTAAATAATTTTTTATAACTGCCATTCTATAATTAGAATGGCAGTTATGTTTTATACCAACTCCACATCAAAATACGCTAAATTATTTATCTTTTCACAATTTTACTGCACTTTAAATTTAAACCATAGCTATGCTATGCTTGAAATTTCAAGATTGTAAAACATAAAAATAGTTCAAATCTATTTAGCACATTTTAAAATTGAATTGGTATTATACAATTTGATTTGGATAATTCGGGCTAAAACCCTAATATTAATTTTGCAATATAAAAAAAAATAAAAATTCCAAAAATATCATTACTTGTAGTTATAAAAGGGCCAGTAGCTAGAGCAGGATCGATACCTCTTTTATATAAAATAATAGGAACAAATGTGCCAACTAAAGAGGCAATAATAATAACAACAACAAGCGATATTGCTATAGATAAAGTAAAGTTTAAAGGATAACCCATAACTTGACCAAAAACGAGAATCATTAATGAAAGTACAATACCATTAAAAAGGCTTAATCCAACTTCTTTTAATAAACGCTTCCAAATACTGCCTTTAATAATTTTGTTAGCCAAACCTTGTACGACAATTGCAGAAGATTGAACGCCTACATTTCCAGCCATAGCAGCAATTAAAGGTGTAAAAAAGAAGAGCGTTCTGTATTTGGTTAAGGCTTCTTGAAAGCCTTCCATGATAAAAACAGAACCCAAACCACCAATTAATCCTAAAATTAACCAAGGTAAACGACCTTTTATCAATTCAAAAACAGTATCATCAGCCTCTACATCTTCAGATAGACCAGCAGCCATTTGGTAATCTTTATCCGCTTCATCTTTAATAATATCTACAACATCATCGATAGTAATTTTTCCAACAAGCCTTCCCATTTCATCGATTACAGGAATAACAACTAAATCGTATTTTTGCATAATTTGTGCAACATCGTCATCTTTATCATCTACTTTTACAAAAAGTACAGAATTGTTATAAATTTCTTTTATTGGCGTTCTAGTCGAGGTGGTTAGCATACTTTTTAAAGACAATCTCCCTTTTAATATCTCGTTATCATCTACAACATAAACGGTGTGTACTTTATCTATATTTTCGGCCTGCTTTCTCATTTCTCTAACACAGGTAAAAATCGTCCAGTCTTCATAAACTTTAATTAATTCTTTACCCATAATACCACCAGCGGTATTTTCATCATAACGCAGTAAATCTACAATGTCTTTAGCGTGTTCAACATCTTCTAAATGTGCAATTACCTCTTCTTTTTGATCTTCAGGTAATTCAGCAATAATATCTGCTGCATCATCGGTTTCTAATTCATCAATTTCTTCGGCAATTTCTTTGGTAGATAATGCTTTTAATATTCTATCTCGTATGTCATCATCCAATTCGGTTAAAATATCGGATGTTTTTTCGCTATTTAAAAGTTTAAATAGATATACGGCAGAATTAAAATCTAATGCATCTAAAACTTCGGTAAGATCTGCATAATGTAACTTATCTAACATTGTAGATAGGTCAGCATTGTTTTTATCCACAATTAATTGTTGTATTTTAGAAACAATATCTTTTGTTACTTCAAATTGCATACGTATAGATTTTTAGTCTAAAAATTAGAATTACAAAAGTAACATAAAAAAATTGCTCTATCCTTTTATACAGATAAAATAGTATAGATTGTTATCCAACAAATTAAGAAACAACTGTAAAATTATAAATTTGCTATTAATTGAGTAAGACGAATAAACTCTTTAACAGATAATTGTTCTGGTCTTTTTGTAAAAAAATCACTTTGTTTTAACTCATCCGATAAATGAAAAGATTTTAAACTCTTACGAAGCATTTTTCTTCGTTGATTAAACGAAGTTTTTACTACACTAAAGAATAATTTTTCATCAACAGGTAAAGTGAAATCTTTTTTTCGAGTTAATCGTATTACACCAGAATCTACTTTTGGCGGAGGATTAAAGACGGTTGGTGGCACTGTAAATAAATATTCTACATCGTAAAAAGCTTGTGCAAGCACAGATAGTATACCATATTTTTTGCTGCCAGATTTTTCTGCAATTCTTTCTGCAACTTCTTTTTGAAACATACCTGAAAACTCTGGAATAAATGCTTTGTTTTCGATGGTTTTAAAGACAATCTGAGTAGAGATATTATATGGAAAATTACCAATAATGGCAAACTGTTTTTTTGGATAGATTTCTTGTAAGTCGGTTTTTAAGAAGTTTTTTTCAAAAATTCGATGTTCTAAATCTTTAAAATTATTTTTTAAATAGGCAACAGATTCTCTATCTATTTCGATAACCGAAGTGGTAAAATTTTCATTATCTAATAAATATTTTGTTAACACACCCATTCCAGGACCAATTTCTAAAACTTCATTATATGTATTGGTTGCAATAAGAGAATCGGCAATTTTTTTAGCAATAATTTCATCTTTTAAAAAATGTTGTCCGAGATGTTTTTTTGCTTTTACTATCATTTTATTGTGGAATTAAAATCTTTAATTTGTAAAATTTGCTTGTGTAAAAACTACCTCAAGTTCGGTTCTAAAAGCCACAAACTTACCAGTGAATAATTGTGCACCTTCGTTTCTTAATCGTTTGGCATCTTCGGTGTAATATTTTTCTAAAGTTTCTTTACTATCTGTTGTGTATTGTACAGAATACGTTATACCACCCATCTCTTCTTCCACAATAACTCTAGTCATTTTTGCTTTACTAAATTTGCCAGTTTTTAACATGTCTGGAATGTGCTTTTTTTGCATCCATGAGATCCATGTGTCATGAATGGACTCTTCGATATTAATTGTAACGTTATAGATGTACATATTAGTTAAATTATTGTTTAAGTAAAATACTAAAAATAGATTTTAGTTTAGATGGTCGCCTCGTAATTTTCTAAATTTTCTCCGAGCATCTACAAGATAAATACTACTAGCAAAATCAAATATTATTTTTTGATACATTTCTTTTGCTTTTTCGATATCGGCAAGTTCATTTTCATAAAGTTTACCTAGTTTATAATAGCTATCATCTACTAAGATACCATCTTTATTTAATTGAATTAGTTTGTGGTAATTATTTTCAGCAAATGAAAATTGTTTTGTTTTTGTGTATAGTTCCGCTTGTTTAAATAATGCTTCATCTTCTATGGCATGTCCTTTAAATTCCTTTAAAATAGTAGACAAAGTGTCAATAGCTTGTGCATTTTTGTTTTGAAACGCAAGTAAATCCGCAGTGGCATATTTTTTTAAGGCAGTTCTTATGGTATCACCTGCAATATTATCACCAATTAACAAGTTTAATTTTAGAGCATCGTTAGATATTAACTTTGAGGTAGCAGATTTTAATACTTTTAATTGTGTTTTTGCCCAATCAAAATCTCCTTTATAATACGAAGTTTTTGCTACTTTTAATCTAGCAGTTTGCGCAATGTCACTACCTTTTAAATCTGCTTGTACTTGTGTGTAATTTATTAAAGCTTGGTTAAATTTATTTGTATAGACTAAAATATCAGCCAATTTTATTTTAATATTTCCACGAAGAAATCTTGAGTTCGCAAATGGTATCGCTTCTTGAAGTATCGTTAGTGCTGTTTCTGGATTATCTTTGGTAAAAGTTAAAAAATCTGCATAAGCAATTTGTAAGTCAATGGTATTTCTTCCTTTACCATATTTACTAAAAAGTTCTTTAAATTTTAAATCAACTTGATTGTAATCCGCATCTGTTTTAGCGGTTCTTACACCAATTTCTAAAAGAGACAAATGTGCATTTAAAACCTGTCCTTGGTTTTCTGTATTTTCTAGTATGTAATTAAAACAGCTTTTTGATGTTTCAAATCGTTTGGCTTGAAAACTAACAAATCCCAAATCAAAAATACGTTTTAAATCACTAGAACTACGCTTAAATAATGCCTTTTCTTGTATGAAAGCTTTGTCATAGTCTTTCTGTTGCATATACATCCATGAAAGTAATTTGTTCCAAGAATCATTCGGATTGTTTTGTAATCGTTTTAAAAGTAACTTTCTAAATAGAATGTTATTTTCGTTTCGGCTATCGTCTGTAATAAATTTGCCAACATATCTCTGAATGGTCGAAAAATAATTTGCATTACTTTCTACCATATCTAAATAGGCATCAAACATGTTTGAAATTTCTGCTTTTTCGCCATAAATATTAGCAATGTATATATGAAGATTTAATTTTGGATTAATTCCCATTGCTTTACGATATACTTGCATGGCATAATCTAACATGTGATTTTCTTGAAAAGATCGTCCAACTGTAAATGCAGATGAAGGTGTTTTGTCGATAGCATTTATTGCTTTTTTGTACAGTTTTTTTGCCTTATCATTCAAATTTTGAAGCTGGTAATTATAACCTAACTCTACATTTAGATAATGCCATTTTGGAAACCTTTTAATTTGTTTACTAATTAAATCTTCTACCTTAACATAATTTTCTAATTCTTGATAACACCGAACCAATTTTTTGAAATAAGTTTTGCTATTGGTATTTTTTTGATGTAATTTGCTATATATCGTTGCAGATTTTTGATATTCGCCTTTTCTGAAGTAATCATAGGCTTGTTGTACGTTTTGAGCTTGTAAAAAGCCACCGACTATCAAAAAGAAAATTAATATTATTTTTTTCATTACTATTTTACAACAAAAAACATTCCACAATAAAATTAGAATGGTTTTCTAAATTCGTTCAAATATAATTAAAGAATTATAAACAGAGGTGTTTTAAGGAAGTAAATTTACATGTATTTAGATTGTTATATTGTTTGTATTTCTTTTTATAAAAAAAATACAAACATATAAACATATAAAAATCAAAATGTTATATGTGTGATTGTTTTAAGTGTAACATTTTGGCACGGGTTTTGTCTTATAAGTAACACAACGAAACAAATTTATTATGACAGATTTTAGAAAATTATACGAAAATGCTAAAAATAAAGCAAACGGATTAATGGTTACAGGACAAATTTCTGCTTATTTACAAGCATTAAAAGAAATGAATCAATATAAAAGAATGATGACTGTTGTTGTAGCAAACTAGATTACAAGAAATTAATACCATTATATTCATACAATCTTAATGAATTATTGCATTACTTAGCATATTATCTTTGCCTCATTACCTTTGTAGATCATTAAAGAATTGTATTTTTGCTTTTAAGTAAGTGCAATTTTGAAAAATAGAATAACGAATAAAACTTTACAAGATTTAGAATTTCCAATCGTTTTAGAGCGTATTGCGGATTTTAGCACATCTACTTTAGGAAAAGAAGCGATTTTAAAAATAATTCCAAGTTCAGACAATGCATATTTACGAAATAGACTTTATCTCGTAAACGAATATTTATCTTCTTTTGAAAGTGAAAATCACATACCAAATCATGAATTTGAAGAAATAATAAAAGAAATTCATTTATTAGGAATAGAAGGTAGTTTTATTGAAAGTGAATCGTTTTTAAAGATGCAAAGCATGTCATTAACTGTAAATGAGTTACTTATTTTCTTTAAAAAATTTATAGAGTACTTTCCAACATTACATCAAACCACACAAGAAATTACTTTTACAAAAAAAATTATCGAAAGTATTGCCAAAATAATAACACCTTTTGGAGAAGTAAAAGACAATGCCTCAGAAACATTAAAAAATATACGAAAACAATTAAATGTTATTAAAGGAAAGTTAAGCAGTAGTTTTAACAAATCTCTAGCACATTATGCAAGTGCAGGTTATTTGGACGATATACGAGAGTCTGTATTAGATAATCAGCGAGTTTTAGCAGTAACAGCAATGTACCGAAAAAAAGTAAAAGGAAGTATTTTGGGAAGTTCAAAAACAGGAAGTATTGTTTTTATTGCACCAGAATCTACGTTGCAATTTACAAGAATTTTACAAAATTTACTTTACGAAGAAAAAGATGAAATTGTCAAAATATTAAAGCAATTAACAGATGCAATACGACCGTTTAAAGAACTATTACAGCAATACCAAAATTATTTAATACAATTAGATGTAATAGGAGCAAAGGCAAAATATGCAAAAGAAATTAATGCCTGTTTGCCAAAGATAGCTACAACAAAAAGAGTCTATTTTAAAAACGCATACCATCCAATTTTATGGGAAGCTAATAAAGAAAAAGACCTACAAACAATTCCGCAAACATTAGAGTTACATCCCAAACAACAAATAATCGTTATTTCAGGACCAAATGCAGGAGGAAAAAGTATCACTTTAAAAACCATAGGATTGTTACAAGTAATGTTGCAAAGTGGTATTTTAATACCAGTACACGAAAAGAGCGAAACCCATATTTTTGATACCGTATTAACCGATATTGGAGATAATCAATCGATAGAAAATCAGTTAAGTACGTATAGTTATCGATTAAAAAATATGCGTAATTTTTTACGAAAATGTAATAAAAATACCTTGTTTTTAATTGATGAGTTTGGTACAGGTTCCGATCCAGAACTTGGAGGAGCTTTGGCGGAGATATTTTTAGAAGAATTTTATGAAAAAAATGCATACGGAATTATTACAACACATTATGCAAATTTAAAAGTATTAGCAAACGAATTGGAATTTGTAGTAAATGCAAATATGCAATTCGATACAAGAACCTTAGAACCATTGTTTAATTTACAAATAGGACAAGCAGGAAGTTCTTTTACTTTTGAAGTAGCACAAAAAAATGGTATTCCATTTCGATTAATTAATCGTGCAAAGAAAAAGGTAGAACGAGAAAAAATTCGTTTAGATAAGACGATTTCAAAATTACAAGGAGAACGTAATAAATTGCAGCGAACACATCAAGATTTAGAAAAAGAGCAAGATAAAGCAAAGACAGTTACCGAAAAATTAACAGAGAAACAAGAAAAATTACAGCATAAAATTAATGGTTTACAAGAGCTGTATGATAACAATCAAAAAATGTTACAGATTGGTAGAAAAATAAATGAATTTGGCAACCGATATTTTCAGAATAATAATAAAAAGCAATTGTTGGCTGATTTTATGAAATGGATTACTATTGAAAAAGTAAATTACACAAAAAATTTAGAGAATAAAAAAGTAAAGAATACAAAAATAAAAATAAGTAAAAAAAATACACTAAAAACAGAAGAAGAGTTATTACAATTTAAGGTTAAGAATACCAGTAAACCATCTAAAAGAGATTTGCGAATTTTAAAGAAAAAACAGATTTTAGAAGACAAAAAGCAAAAAGAAAAACTAGCTAAAATTGAAAAAGAAATTTTGGTGGAAGTATCTAAAGTAAGGCGAAAAAAACAAGAACTTGTAAGAGCAGAAGCAAAGTTAAAATCAGAATATAAATTTAATGTAGGAGACAAAGTACGCTTAGAGAATAGTAGATCTAATGGAACTATCGAAAAGATTGAAAAACAAACGGCTTTTGTAAATTATGGTTTATTTATGACTAAAGTTAATATTGAAAAATTAGAATTGGTAGAACGTAAAAAAGGATAAAGTTTAAAAAACGAATACAACATTAAAAATGTAATATATTGATTATTAATATGTTGAATATTTAATTTTTGACAGATGCTAATTTGGTTACTTTTGTAACATAATAAATAATATATTTGCAGTATTAATTAACTTAACACAAAATTACAAATTATGAATTGGTACTTAAAAGTTTTAAAACAGTATGTAGATTTTAACGGTAGAGCAAGAAGAAAAGAATATTGGATGTTTGCGCTAATAAACATGATAATTTCTTATGGTATAATTGGTATTGGTGCAGCATTAGAATTGCCTTCTCTTGCTATGATTTCGTCGGTTTATTCTTTAGCCGTGCTATTGCCTAGTATTGCAGTTGGAGTTAGAAGAATGCACGATGTAGGGAAAAGTGGATGGTTTTTGTTAATTCCATTTTATAACTTCTATTTAAGTGTTATAGATAGTACTCCTGGACCAAATGAGTATGGAGATAATCCAAAAGGAATTGGAAACGAAGGTGTAGATCAAATTACTGGAGTATAGTAAATAAAGATTATAACAATTTAAAAGCAGCCTTTAGGCTGCTTTTTTTATGAGTTTTAGTGAATTGCTAGTAAATTAAATTTTTAGTCAAATTCAAGTTTTAAGACTTTTGTTAAATGAGATTATTATAAAATGGTTTTCAAATAATTCAATTTTTGTTTCCAAATATCCAAATCTTCTTGTTGTTTTTCTATATTTTTATAGACACCTTTTACCATAGGATTGTCTGGAGATGCGTTAGAGAAAAAGCCTAAATTGTTTTCGAGTAATTTAATTTCTTTGGTAGATTCGTCTATTTTTTTACGAATAAAATAAGCCTCATTTTCAATCTTTCGAGTATTATTTTCTTCCAAGAAAGTGTCCATATTGTTTTTAAAACGCATCATTTCAGAATCACGCTTATCCATATCTAATTTAGAAAATAATTTATCAATAACCTTATTAAATTTAGAATTGATAAAACGCATTTTTGAAGGAACCATTCCAAAATTTCTCCATTCTTGAATGTATTTTTTTACATCATCAACAGTTACTTGTAGGTCTTCGGTAATCGTTTCTTTTAAATTATCTAAATATTCTTTTTTCTTTTCAAAGACAGCAATTAACTCTTTATTTTCTTCGTCTTGTACAGCATGTAGCCTATCGAAGAAATGATTACAAGCAGCTCTAAATTCTTTCCACATTTTATCAGAAAATTTTCTAGGTACATGTCCAATAGTTTTCCATTCTGCTTGAATGTTTTTAAGAGTTTGTGTTGTGCCTTCTAAGTCATCACTATCTTTTAAAGAAATAGCTTTATCAATAAGCGCTCTTTTTTTATCTAAATTTTCTTGGTGTATTTGTTTTACATTTTTATAAAATGCATTTTTTTGTTGGTTAAATGTTTTCGTTATTTCTCTGAGCGATTGCCATAATTCTTCACTTTTGTCTTTTGGTGTTTTGCCAATTTTAAAAAAGGCATCACGTAAAGATTGCATTTCTTTTATTTTGTTTTGCCAAGTATTGTGCGATGTTATTTCTTCGGAAACTAAGTTTTTAATTTGTTCGATTACAGCTTCTTTTTTAGGGATATTTTCTATCCATTTGGCCTCTAATTCCTCTAAAAGAAGTTGTCTTTTGTCATGAATCTGTTTTGTAGCAATTTTAAAACGATTCCAAATATCTTCTCTAAATTCTCTAGCAACAGGACCAATTTCTTCTTTCCAAAGGCGATGTAAAATCTGTAATTCCTTAAATGCTTTATTTACATCGTCATCTTTAGCTAATTCTTCGGCTCTATTGGCAATTTTGTTTTTTTCTTCTAAGTTGTGTTTAAAATCTAAGTTTCTAAAATCAGAATTTAAGTGTAATAAATCATACACTTGCTGTTCATGAAATCGGTAAGTTTGCCAAACATCTTCATTTTTTTCTCTAGGAACAGGACCGATTTTAAAAAAAGCGTCACGTAAAACTTGAAATTCTTTGTATAAATTCTTTGCTTCGGTATTTGTAATTAATGCTTTAATTTCTTCAATAATAGCAGTTTTTTTAATAAAATTTTCATTTCGTTGCTCTTCTAATTGTTTGTAGTGTTGTTTAATTTTTTTCTTGTAATCACTTAGAAGTCCATTAAAAGTATATTTTATATCACTTTTAAAATGAAAATCTATTTCATTTCCTCCATCAGTAATAAACGCTGCTTTTTTTTCGGCAATAAACACTGTAAATTTTTTATTAAAAGTTGTTTTTAGGTGTTCAACTTTCTTTTTTATTTTCTGAGCAGATTCGCTATCAATTAAATTTTTAAGAGAGTTAGTTAGTTCTTCTAACGAAAAAGCCTCGTAATCTTCTGTTAAAATAGTATCGGAAGTCGTTTCTTCAATAGTGTTTTCTGGTTTCGTATTACCTACATTTGAATCTTCGTTTCCTAAGTTATCCTTTACGGTTGTATCAACTGTATTCTTATCTGTTGGATTACTGTCTAATTGCTTGTTTATTTCGTCTAACATCTTTTAATGTTTAAATGGTCTGTGTAAATCTAAATAATTCTGATTGTATAATTTTTAACAAAAATAGTATTAATAAAATAGATTATCTTGTTTTTGTACTGATAAAAATAAGTAAAAAGCATAAGAAAAGATATGAAAGAGCATAGTAAATTCCAAAAAAATGAGATATACAAAGTGTTTGTAAAAAATAAAATAAAGGAAATACGCTTACGCCAAGACTAAATTTTGTTGTTGAGATAAATTCTCTAGCTTGTATTTTTGGTTGCAACCATTTCCATATTAAAAAAGGAAAAATACTATTTATTAACATAAAATAGTAAAAAATATTTTTACCTTTTTTTTGTGTAGTTATTTTTTTTAGTTTTTCGACATTCAGTTTGCTTATTTTAGTATTTGTGGCGTTAGGTGTTAAGAATTCGTCTTCGTTTAAATTAGTAATAATGGTATCGTAATCTTCATTATCAATATATACCGTTAAATTTCGTAGTTGTGTATGTACTTCGTCAATTAAATTTTTAGTAGATTTATTCCTATTATTTTTATCAAAAAAAAATGCAGATGAAATAGGTTTACCATAAATAATATGTAATGATTTTCCATAATTTATAGTATTGTTATAATTTAATCCAATAGGAATAATTAATAAATCTTTATTTGGGTTGGCTTCTAAGTAATCGAATGCTATTCGTGTAAAACCAGCGCGTAACGAACGAACTTTTCTAATAATATCATGACTACCTTCAGGAAAAATCAAAATATTTTTGTTGGCAGATAAGAGTTTGGTACAATGTGCAAAAACAGCTTCATTTCGTTTTTTAGAATTTACACCATCTCGAACTCTATATATTGCAATAGCATGAATGGCATTTAATAATATTGCGGCAATTTTGTTTTTAAAAGCACTAGCTCTAGCCAAAAAATACATTACAGTACTTGTAGAAGTAGCTATGACTAAAGGATCCATCATCGCATTTTGATGATTTGCAACAAATAGAATAGGTCCTTTTTTAGGAATATTTTCTTTACCAGTACTATGTATTTTTTTATAAAATAAAAACAGACCGATTTTGATATAAAATTTAACGAAGAGGTATAGTGTCATATTTTTTTAATTTTTTTTCTGTTCCAATAATATGCAAGGAGTAGTCCAGATGGAATTTCCCAAATTCCCCAAAAAGCAACTAATAAAGCCATTCCGCCAAGTCCGTTAAAAAATAAAAAGACAAGCATAAGTCCGAGTCCAGAATTTTGAATGCCAGTTTCAATACTTAATGTTTTTTGATTTTTATAGCCTAGATTTCCAATTTTTGCCATGTAAAAACCAACGATATAGAGAATAATGTTATGTGCAATAACGATATAAAAAACATAATGGATATGAGATTTAAAGATGGCTAAATTTTTGTAAAAAGCAATACTAATGAGAGTAATAAAGATAATAATGGAGATTGGTTTTAATATACGAGCAGATTTTTTAGCAAATTTTGGTCGATAAGTTCTAATTAACATGCCAAGAACTAATGGAATTCCTAAAATTAACAAAACAAGTTTGGTAACTTCTAGCGGATTTATGTTAATATCTTTTAAAATCAAGGCAGTAGGTTGGTAAAAATTACTCCAAATACTTAAATTTATTGGCGTCATAAATAAAGCAGCAATGGTAGAAAAAGCAGTTAGACTTATCGATAAAGCGGTATTCCCATTAGCTAACTTAGTCATAAAGTTAGAAACATTTCCGCCAGGACAAGCAGCAATCATAATCATTCCTAATGCAATACTTGGAAGCGGTTTTATTAAATAAATTAATAGTAGAGTTACTAGAGGAACTAAAAAAAATTGAGAAAAAATCCCAATTAATACAGGTTTAGGATACTTCAATAAGGTCTTAAAATCTTGTAAGCTAATGTCTAATGCAACACCAAACATAATAATAGCTAAAGTAATATTTACAATCCATAGCGAGTTGGTGTCAAAATTAATTTGAAGTAAATCTAAGTCCTTAATCATATAATTTATACAAATAATATGGTAAAAATAAGTAAAACATTTTAAATTGAATTTAGACTTTATAAATCAAAAAAATAAAAACAAAATGTATGTCATATATCTCTAAAATATAGTTTAGTTTTGTGCTAATAATTTTGTAAAAAAAAATGAAATTTTCTACATTCAAAGCTAAAATTATAACAAAAAAAATAGAACGACTTTTAAATGGTAAAAGTCAAAATAGCTCTTTGCATGTGCAAAAGAATATAAAAACGGTAGGGATAATTGTAAACGAAGGGTCTACCTTCGATTTTGAAATGTTAAAAAAATTGCAAAAACAAATAGCATCCGGAAGTAAAAATTTTTCTGTTTTAACCTATAAAAATACAACAGAGAGTTATAATGAATTTAGAGGAGCTTTTGTGAGTGAAAAAGATTTTTCATGGAATGGAAACTTACAGTCAAAAGAAGTTAAAGACTTTTTATTAAAGCCATTCGATATGCTTATCGACTATACAAAACCAAGTACTGTATTGAGTAAGTATTTAATCGCAAAATCTAAAGCTAAATTTAAAGTAGGATTTGCAAATGAAGATAAACGATTATATGATTTTATGATTTCGGTAGACGAAGATTTAAGCTTGTTTAATAACGAATTAATTAAATACTTAAATATCTTAGATAAGATTAAAAAATAAATGTAATTGTATAACAAATTAATGATTATTTTAAAAAGTGATGAACAAGTTTATAGGAACAGGAGTCGCGTTAATAACTCCTTTTACAAAAAGAGGAGAAGTAGATTATAGAGCCTTAGAGAAATTAGTAGATTTTCAAGTAGAAAACGGAGTTGATTATTTGGTTGTTTTAGGAACAACAGGAGAACCAGCAACATTAACCGAAGACGAAAAGAAAAAAGTTATTTCTAAAATTGTAAAGGCAAATAAAAAACGATTGCCTTTAGTTTTAGGGATAGGAGGAAATAATACACAGCAAGTTATCGATGAAATAAAACGAACAGATATAGATGCATTTGATGCAATACTATCGGTTGCGCCATATTATAATAGACCAACACAGAAAGGAATATTTGCACACTTTAAAGCAATAGCAAATGCAACCAAAAAAGAAATAATAATGTATAATGTTCCGCATAGAACAGGAATAAATATGGTGCCAGAAACGATAATTGAATTGGCAAAAGAATGTAAAAATATTATAGGCATAAAAGATGCAGCAAGTGATATTTTACAAACGCTAGAATTAATTAAAAATAAACCAGAAAAATTTTTAGTAATCTCGGGAGATGATGGGTTGGCATTGACCTCTGTTTTAGCAGGAGGTTCAGGAGTTATTAGTGTGATAGGACAAGGAATGCCGAAAAAATTTACACGTATGATTAATTTTGGATTAAAAGAAGAATCTAAAAAAGCATATACAATACATTACGAATTAATGCCATTAATAGATTTAATTTTTAGAGAAGGAAATCCAGCAGGAATCAAGACAATTTTAAAACAAAAGCACATTTGTGAAACAAATGTAAGGCTGCCATTAGTAGAAGCATCAAACAAATTACAAGAATTGATATTTAAAAATTGGAGTAACTAAAATAAAAACAACAAGTTAGAGTAAGAAAAATTATTTTAACAAACATTTAGCACAAAAACGCGAATCCGTTTTAAATAGCGAACTACTTTTGTTTTTTAGTTTTAATAATCCATTAATTAATATTACCTTTGCAAAATGAAAAATTTAGTTTTCTTTCTATTGTTAATAATTTCTTTAACGTCATGTGGTGAGTACAATAAAGTCTTAAATAAAGGCGATATTAAAACGCAGTATAAAATGGCAGAAGAATTGTATAAAGAAGGTCGGTACAATAGAGCAATGGCTCTTTTCGAAAAAGTAGCGCCAACTTTTATTAATAAACCACAATTACAACGAATACGTTATATGAGTGCGAAATCAGATTACGCTTTAAAAAACTACACAATAGCAGCATACCGATTTAATAGATTTATAAATAATTATCCGAAAAGTTCAAAAATTGAAGAAGTGTATTATTTGGCGGCACAAAGTCATTATAAAATATCGCCATTGTCTAGTTTAGATCAAAAAGATACAGATAAAGCACTAACATCCTTGCAAGATTTTTTAGATAAATATCCAGATTCGGAACATACAGAAGAGATAAATAATCAATACAAAGAGCTTACACAAAAATTAGAAAAAAAAGCATTTGATATAGCATACCTGTATTATAAAACAGAAAAATATAAATCAGCCATAGTAGCATTTGATAATTTTATTTCGGAATATCTAGGTACAAAATATAAAGAAGACGCACTTTTTTATAAATTCAAATCTGCATACAAATTAGGAATCAAAAGCGTTGTTTATAAAAAAGAAAAACGATTAAAAGCCGCAATAAAAGCACATAAAAGATTTGTAAAATATTATCCAGAATCCGACTATCGAAAAGAATCGGATAATTTATTAAAAAAGGCAATTAAAGAATTAGAAACAACAGAATCATTAAATATCAAACAATACGATGGACTATAAAAATTCAAATGCAGCAAGCTCAACAATAACTTACGATAAAAATAAGATTGAGGAGCCAACAAATAATATTTATGAGGCAATTGCAGTAATAGCAAAAAGAGCAACCCAAATAAATGGAGATTTAAGAGCAGAATTAATCGAAAAATTAGATGAATTTGCAACTCATAACGATAGCCTAGAAGAGATTTTTGAAAATAAAGAACAAATCGAAGTGTCTAAATTTTATGAGCGTTTGCCAAAACCAACAGCATTAGCAGTAGAAGAATGGTTAAATGGAAAAATTTATCATAGAAACCCTTTAGAAGATTCTAAAAACGAAGATTAATGTCAATATTAAGTGGTAAAAAAATACTACTTGGAATAAGTGGAGGAATTGCAGCATACAAAACAGCAATACTTGTAAGGAGTTTTGTAAAAGCAGGAGCAGAGGTTAAGGTAGTCTTAACACCAGCTGCAAAAGATTTTGTTACACCATTGACTTTATCAACCTTATCAAAAAATCCAGTACATTCTACCTTTTACGATACCGAAGAAGAGAATGCATTGTGGAATAATCATGTAGATTTAGCACTATGGGCAGATAGTATGGTTATTGCACCAACAACAGCAAATACACTCTCTAAAATGGCAAATGGAACAAGTAATAATTTGTTATTAGCCTGTTATTTGTCAGCAAAATGTAAAATCTATTTTGCACCAGCAATGGATTTGGATATGTATAAGCATCCATCCACAAAAACAAACATAAAAAAATTACAAAGTTTTGGAAATGTATTAATTCCAGCGGCAAGTGGCGAACTAGCAAGTGGATTAGTAGGAGAAGGAAGAATGGCAGAACCATCCGAAATAGTATCTTTTATAGAAAAAGACATGTTATCGAAATTACCCTTAAGAGAAAAAACAGTATTAATAACAGCAGGACCAACCTACGAGGCGATAGATCCAGTACGATTTATAGGAAACCGATCGACAGGAAAAATGGGATATGCAATAGCAAATAGAGCAGCAAGTTTAGGAGCAAAGGTCATATTAGTGTCAGGCCCATCACACGAAATATTAGAATATCCATCCATCCAAAAAATAAAAGTAGAAAGTGCAGAAGAAATGTATAAAGCAGTTCATGAACACTTTGGAAATTCGGATATCGTAGTAGCAACAGCAGCCGTGGCAGATTATAAGCCAGCAAATAGAGTAACTAAAAAAATAAAGAAAAAAGATGCAACACTAGAAATAGAATTAGTACCAACCAAAGACATATTAGCATCCATAGGAAAAATAAAAAAAACACAATTTTTAGTTGGATTTGCACTAGAAACAAACAATGAACTAGAAAACGCAAAAGGGAAGCTAAAACGTAAGAATTTAGATATGATAGTGCTAAATTCATTACAAGATAAAGGAGCAGGTTTTGCAACAGTAACGAATAAAATTACAATTATTGATGCGTCAGAACAAATATCAGAATTTGAGCTAAAAACGAAAAAAGAAGTAGCAAAAGATATTTTTGATAGTATATTACGTAAAATATAATATAAAAACGATTGTAACGTTCAAATAATTACTACATTTGAAAAAGGATTAAATACCACTAAAATGCAAAAACTTATTTTATTTTTTTTATTCGTATTCATAATGGTAAGTATGAATTCTCAAGAACTAAATTGTAAAGCAACCGTTATTTCAAATCAACTTAGTGGCTCAAATAAGCAATTATTTAAAACTTTAGAGAAGTCCATAAATGAGTACATGAATAATACAAAATGGACAGATAAACAATATAAAGCACAAGAAAAGGTGCAATGTGTAATAACACTAAGCATTACAGAGCAAACAGGAAACGATCAATTTAAAGGAAATTTACAAGTTCAAGTAGTTAGACCAGTATATAATTCAACCTATTTAACACCAATACTCAATTATAATGATAATGATATAACATTTACATACGAAGAGTTTCAACCATTACTATTTAATGAAACGAGTTTCGAATCTAATTTAGTATCCTTACTTTCGTTTTATGCATATATTGTTTTAGGAGTAGATGCAGATAGTTTTTCGAAAAATGGAGGGAGTATCTATTTAAGAAAAGCAGAAAAAGTAATGTTAATGGCACAACAAGGAGGAAGTAGAGGATGGAGTAGTATAGATGGAAATTTTACAAGATTCAAATTAGTAGATAACATGCTGGATGCAACATTTAGAGAGTACCGTTCAACAATGTATGCATATCATTTAAAAGGTTTAGATGTAATGGTAAAAGATAAAGCCAAAGCAAAACAAAATATAGCAAATGCCATAATAGAATTAAAGAAAATATATCAAAAAAGACCAAGTGCCTATTTATTACGTGTCTTTTTAGATACCAAAGCAGATGAAATAACATCTATATTTACAGATGGACCAAAAATCAATAAAACAAATTTAGTGGAAATGTTGATGCGAGTATATCCAGCAAGAAACAATAGTTGGTCAAAAATAAATTAATAACATAACTAGAAAAGAAAATAAATAATCAAAGATTAAATAGATATGCTTCAGAGTCTAGTAATTAAAAACTTTGCATTAATAGATAACCTACAAGTAGAATTTAAAAAAGGATTATCTATAATTACTGGAGAAACAGGAGCAGGAAAATCAATACTTTTAGGCGGATTAGCATTAGTCTTAGGGAAAAGAGCAGATTTGTCGACACTAAAAAATAAAGAAAAAAAATGTATTGTAGAAGCAGAGTTCGCAATAAAAAATTATAATCTTAAGCCGTTTTTTAAAAAAAACGATATTGATTATGAAGAACAAACAATTATTAGAAGAGAAATCTTACCAAGCGGAAAATCACGAGCATTTATTAACGATACACCAATAGTATTATCCATTTTAAATGATTTAAGTCGAAATTTAATCGACGTGCATTCGCAACATCAAACCCTACAATTAGCAGAAGTAAAATATCAATTTGAATTAATAGATGCACTAGCACAGAATAAAAAATATTTAGAATCGTATGCAAAAGGATTAAAAATATATAAAAAATTACAAAAAGAGTATGTAGAGATAAAAAAAACGCAAGAACAAGCAAGACAACATTACGAATATAATTTATTTCTGTATGAAGAATTAGAAAAGGCAAATTTTCGACAAGGAGAACAAGAAAAATTAGAGCAAAAATTAGAGCAGTTAAATAATGCAGAAACAATCCGTCAAAGTTTGTTAGAAGGGTTGACAATAATTCATTTAGAGCAACATGGAGTAATGCAAGGACTAACAAATGTAAAAAATAGTTTGTCCAAAATAAGAACCTATGCAAACGATTATGAAACATTGTATGAACGAATAGAAAGCATACGAATAGAATTAGAAGATATAGCGCAAACAGTTGAAAGTGAAAGTGAAAAAATCGTTTCAAATCCACACGAAATAGAAAAATACAATGCACGTATGCAATTATTATATGATTTGCAAAAAAAGCATACAGTATCAACAATAGAAGCACTACAAGAAGTAACTAAAGAGATAGAATTAAAGGTACAAAAAGTGCAAGGGGCACAAGAAGAACTTCAAGCAAAAAAACAAGAAGTAAGTGTAGTAGAAAAACAATTAAACGATTTGTCCAATACAATAAGTGAACGTAGGCAGAAAGCAATACCAAAATTTGTAATACAGTTAGAGAAAAATTTATCTAAATTAGAAATGCCAACAGTAAAGTTTCAATTAAGCATAAAGGCAAAAAACGAATTTTTAGAAAACGGAAAAGACGAATTAGCATTTTTAATTTCTGTAAATAAAGGAACAGATTTTATACCAATAAAAAAAGGGCCATCAGGAGGAGAAATGTCACGAATTATGCTTGCAGTAAAATCAATATTATCTAACTATATAGAATTGCCAACAATTATTTTTGACGAAATAGATACAGGAGTATCTGGAGAAGTTTCAAATAAAATAGCAGAGGTAATGATAGAAATGAGTAAAAATATGCAAATAATATCCATCACACATCTGCCGCAAATAGCAGCAAAAGGAGAACGACATTATAAAGTGTATAAAATAGAAAAGGAGAAACAAATAATTACAAACATAAAAGAATTGTCCGAAAAAGAAAGGATAAATGAGATTGCAGAAATGTTAGGAGGAAAACAATTAACAAATTCAGCATTAGCACATGCAAAACAATTACTGCGTTTAAATTAAATAAAAATCATAAATTTGTCTCTAGTAATAGAATAAAAAACTAACCAAAAACAAAATACATGTATAATTTACTAAAAGGAAAAAGAGGAATCATATTTGGAGCATTAGATGAAAATTCAATAGCATGGAAAATAGCAGAAAGAGCACATGAAGAAGGAGCAACATTTGTTTTGACAAATGCACCAGTGGCATTGCGAATGGGAGCAATAAATCAGTTAGCAGAAAAAACAGGATCCCAAGTAATTCCAGCAGATGCAACCTCTATAGAAGATTTAGAAAATTTAGTAGAGAAATCTGTAGAAATATTAGGAGGAAAATTAGATTTTGTTTTGCATTCCATAGGCATGTCAGTAAACGTAAGAAAAGGAATACATTACACCAACCAAAATTACAAATTCACACACAAAGGATGGGATATATCAGCAGTATCCTTTCATAAAGTAATGAATGTGCTATACCATAAAGATGCAATGAAGGAATGGGGAAGTATAGTAGCATTAACATATATGGCAGCACAAAGAGTATTTCCAGATTACAATGATATGGCAGATAATAAAGCATATTTAGAATCCATAGCAAGAAGTTTTGGTTATTTCTTCGGAACAGAAAAAAAAGTAAGAGTAAATACAATATCACAGTCACCAACACCAACAACGGCAGGAAGTGGTGTAAAAGGATTTGATGGCTTTTTTAGTTATGCAGAGAAAATGTCGCCACTAGGAAACGCAACAGCTTTAGAGTGCGCAGATTACACAATATCGTTGTTCTCAGATTTAACCAAAAAAGTAACCTTACAAAACCTATTTCATGATGGAGGATTTTCAAATATGGGAGTGAGTCAATCCGTTATTGAAAATTTTTCAAGCAAAAAAGAATAGAAATTAAATGTATCGTGTAAAAACCATTGTAAAATTATACCAATTTGATTTTTTTGGTTTATTTTGATGTCAACTTGATATTAAAAAAAATACATCTCGCACATTTAGAGAGGCGTTTTTAAAATTTTAGAATTAAAAAAAATATTTATCAAAAAATCGAAGTTATTTTACATAATTAAAATGAATTATTGTTAATTCGTCAGTTAATATTTTGATAATTGAAATAATAATAATAAATTTAGCGTCTTAAATACTAATATAAAAACATTTTTTTGATGAAAAAAATTACCTTATTATT
>JALSLK010000115.1 GCA_026988355.1 Flavobacteriaceae bacterium | reverse complement strand
AAGCACGTGTAATTAAAGCATGGGAAAGAGTAAATGCAGCACACGATTCTGGAGAAATTGTTACAGGACATGTAAAATGTAGAACAAAAGGAGGAATGATTGTAGATGTATTTGGTATTGAAGCATTCTTGCCAGGTTCTCAAATTGATGTAAAACCAATTAGAGATTACGATCAATATGTAGATAAAAATATGGAATTCAAAGTGGTAAAAATTAACCATGAATTTAAAAATGTTGTTGTATCACATAAAGCACTTATCGAAGCAGATATTGCAAATCAGAAAAAAGAAATTATTGGTCAATTAGAAAAAGGTCAAGTATTAGAGGGAGTTGTTAAAAATATTACTTCTTACGGTGTGTTTGTAGATCTTGGAGGAGTTGATGGATTAGTACATATTACCGACTTATCTTGGTCAAGAATCAATCATCCAAATGAGGTTGTAGAATTAGATCAAGTATTAAATGTTGTAATTCTTGATTTTGATGAAGGAAAAACTAGAATTCAATTAGGACTTAAACAATTGAGTAAACATCCATGGGAAGCACTAGATGAAAACTTAAAAATTGGAGATAAAATAAAAGGTAAGATTACTATTATTGCAGATTATGGTGCATTTATTGAAGTAGCTCCTGGAGTAGAAGGGTTAATTCACGTATCAGAAATGTCATGGTCAACACACTTACGTTCTGCACAAGATTTCGTAAAGGTTGGGGATGAAGTAGAAGCAGAAATTTTAACTTTAAGTAGAGAAGACAGAAAAATGTCATTAGGTATCAAACAATTAAATAAAGATCCATGGACAGACATTACTTCTAAATATCCAATAGGTTCAAAACATAAAGGAACGGTTAGAAATTATACCAATTTTGGTGTGTTTGTAGAACTAGAAGAAGGTATTGATGGATTAATTTATATTTCCGATTTATCTTGGACTAAAAAAGTAAAGCACCCTTCTGAATTTGTAAATGTTGGAGACGAACTAGAAGTAGTTGTATTAGAATTAAATGTAGAAGATCGTAAGTTAAATATTGGTCATAAACAAACGCAAGATAATCCTTGGGATGCTTATGAAACTCAATTTACAATCGATAGTGTACATTCTGGTACAGTTAAAGATAGAGGAGATAAAGGAGCAATAGTTTCTTTTGGAGAAGATGTTGAAGGTTTTGTTCCTTCACGTCACATGGAAAAAGAAGATGGTTCTAAAATAGTAAAAGGAGATACTGTAGACTTTAAAGTTCTTGAATTCAATAAAGAATATAGAAGATTAGTTGTTTCTCATACCTCAATATTTAGAGAGCAAGAAAACAAAAATGTTAGAACTGCTGTTAAAAAGCAAGATGATGCAGAAAAAACCACAATAGGCGAAGCAAATTCAGCACTAGCAGAATTAAAAAAGAAAATGGAAGGTAAATAATACCAACTCTATTTTTAATATAAAAAGCGATTTAGAAAATTTTCTAAATCGCTTTTGTTTTGTATGTATTTATATCGAATTGAGGTTTAATACCAACTCAACATCAAAATAAGCTATAAATTATTTATCTTTTCACGTTTTACAGCACTTTAAATTTCAAGCATAGCATAGCTATGGTTTAGATTTAAAGATTGTAAAATATAAAAATAGTTCAAATCTATTTAGCGCATTTTGAAATTGAATTGGTATAAAATATTCTGTACAATAGATAAAACCACATAAACGGTAATAATTATCGGAATAGCAACAAATTGTAGTACTATTAACAAAATAATACAAATAAGCAAAAACACATAAACAATAGCATTGTCCTTAAAGCCAAAACTTTTAAATTTTAAAGAGAATAATGGAATATTTGCATTCATCAATACACTAAAAACAATAGTAATGCCAATTAAAACAAATTTATTCTGAGCTAAATTCAAAGCAGTAATATTATTACTATAAGTCAATATTAAAGGGATAGAAGCAATAACAAGCGTCATTGCAGGAGTAGGTAAACCAATAAAAGAAGAAGTCTGTCTTTCGTCAATATTAAAATTTGCCAATCGATACGCAGAAGCAAGTGCTATTAACAATCCAATAAAAGGAAAAAAGTAAATGGTAGCATCTTCAACAGGAACCCAAGATCCAACCGAACTCGACAGTTTTTGATACCATTGAGTTTGTTCTTGTGATTTTTCGAGTAATTTAAACATAATCATTGCAGGAGCGACACCACTTGTAACTAAATCTGCTAAAGAATCTAGTTGTTTGCCAAGTTCGCCAGAAACATGTAATAAACGAGCAGCAAAACCATCAAAAAAATCAAATAAAATACCAAGTAAAATAAAAAACGCAGCAAATGTAAGGTCTCCTTTTAAAGCAAAAATAATAGCGATTAAACCAGAAAGAAGGTTTAATAGTGTAATGAAATTTGGAATATGTTTTTTGATAATGTTTTGTTTTAAGTTTGTAGTAAAAGTAAAATAATTTTATAACTTACACCGTAAAAGATAAAATAATTCAGGTTAATATGAGTTCTATTAAAATTCTATTTGCAGAAATCAATCTTACCATTTATACCAAGTTGACATCAAAATAAGTCAGAAATTCTTTATCTTTTCTCATTCTCCTTCGGATTTGATGAATTTTTAATCGAACAGAGGTTAATATAGAATTTCACTTACTTCTTTTTTAACAAAAGCCAAAGCAGTATCTGATGGCGCTTGTTTATTTACCACTTTTTTAATAATAGCTTCTCGTAAAGCATCTGCGTTAATGATATTAATATCTTTAGAAGCATCAATAACTAATTGAATCGTAGTATTTTTTGCAGTAGAAATAACATTCCAACATTTGTTAGAAATGTAAATTTGCTGGGCTAAATTATGCTCAAACTCTTGTTCAATAGTATGAATTAAAGAAAGTTCGTAGGCTTGTTTATTATCATTTTTCGCCTTAATTCTAAATACTAAATTAGCAGGAGAAATTCGCTCTAAAAATAAAGTCATCCTTTCGTAAGCCTGCAATCTTAAAGTAGTTGTTAGTTTTTTATCTTCTTTTAATAATCTAAATTTTTGTAAGCCATCATCACTTTTGGCATATTCTTTAAAAAAATATATGGCAATAACACCACTAACAAGCGAAGGTATAGCATAATGTAACGATTCAATTATTTTTTCCATTTAGTCTTTGGTTTTTTTCGTTTCTTCTAATAAATGATCGATAAATAAAATGCCATGTAAATGATCTATTTCGTGTTGAAAAATAACAGATACAAAATCATCCACACTTTCTGCATAATGTTTGCCATCTAATTTATCGTATTCAATAAAAATACGAAAAGCTCTATCGATTGTTTTTGCTCTAGTATTTGGAATCGATAAACAGCCTTCAGGACAAGGGCGTTTTTTTACAGAATATTTTTTTATAACAGGATTTAGATAAATTTCAAAAGGTAAATCTGTTTTGTCTAAACGCTGTACACAAATAATATTTTTAAGAATTCCAACTTGAGGAGCAGCAATTCCGACACCTAAAGAAGCACTATCTGTTACCGTAGCGATTAACCTTTGTGCAAAATGCTTTAAAATATTGTTTTTTGGATTAGGCTTAATATAGGTACTCTTTTTTCGTAAAAGTAGCGAATCTTGTTTATTTGTAATTAAAAAAACACGCATTGGTTTTAAAGAGTTTTCTTTACGAATTAGTTCTTTTTGAAGCGTACTAAAATTTTTACTACTCGAACAAGAAGCTAAACTAAGAACAAAAAGAAAGATTATTATAAACTGTACTAATTTCATAAAAATATACCATGATTAATAATGCTGCAATTTATAAAAACTCTTTTAAACAACATAATTTGTAACAAAATAACATAAAAATATACCAATAAGTAAATTGTTATTATCTTCTAGACAAAAAAGTTTTAAATCTGCAATATTTTTCTTTAATTGCAAGTAGAATATAACAAGACAAAGTACACAAATAAAAACATTGTAATAACTAAAAAAGAATATACATTATGGCCGACGATTTTGATTTATTAGAAACTGAATCTAACGAAAAACAACAACAAAGTGGTGTAGATTGGGGAAAAGCAGTAGACACTATGAAGTCTAAACTAGCACAAGAAAATGATCCACAAGTAAGACAAAAAATATTAAATGCTACATTAGATAATGTAGTAGACATGGCGGAGAAAGATAGAACGTCGCTTTTAGATGCGATTAAAGATTTAACAGACTATCAAGATGAAGTAGGAATTATCTTTGAAAAATTTTCTACATTAAATCCAAAAGAACAAAAAGTTATTGACGATGCACAAAAAGCATTAGAAAGAGCAAAAATTGAGTTAGAAGATGCCGAAAATGTAAAAGATAGTTTTTGGAATAATCTATTTGGTAGAAAAAGTAAAATAAAGAGAAAACAAGTAGAATTAGAAACCGCAGAAAAAACTAGAGCAGGAGCAGATAATAAAGCCAAAGAAATGTTTCAAACACGAATTGAATCTGCAGATGTTCAAACCTTATTAAACGAACTATCGTATAAAAGTCAAGCAGCAGTTACAAGGCTTAAAAATAGAGAGGTTGAAATAAAAGAAGTAGAAACAAAACTACAAACCGCAATTCTAGAAGCTAGTAAAAATCATACAAAAGCATTAGAACGAAAAAAAGAAACCGAAGCAAAATTAGAAGAACAATACACACTATTAAAACAAGCAAGACAAGCCCTAGAAGAAGTCGCAGACAAACAATCAACAGCATATAGTGAAGCAATTTCTAAAGTAACACAAATAGAACAAAAAGTAGAAGAACTAGAAGGTTTAAAAAATGCATATACTACATTAGCAGCATCTAAAGATAGTTTTGTACATAAACATAATTTAACAATAAAAGTATTAACATCCTTACGAAGTAATTTACAAACACATAGAGCAAAATTAAAAAGTGATACCGAAGAACGTTTAAAATACTACGAAGGTTATGTCGTTGCATTAAAAGCAAGAACAGATCAAGAATTTGCAGCAATATTAGAGCATTTAGGAGTTAAAACAGATGAACATATAGGGCAAACATTAGCATCAATGCATACAGCAAGTGCAAAAGCACGTCAAGAAATGATGGATAATATACCAGTACATGAAAAAATGATGCAAGGAGTTTATAAGAGTTATGCAGAAGCATTACACGAAATTAGAGCAAAAGACGAAAGAATTCAAAAAGACTTTACAAATCGTTATGGAATTGATATGAAAGAAATTTTTGAAGAATATTATAATGCGGATAATGCACCAATTGAAAATAAGGATAATAATGATGACGATGCAGGAGAACCAGCACCAAAAAAAGACGATGGAATTATTGATGACTTATTAGGATAAAAATAATTTGATTAAATGTTACAAATTCCAATTTTAATAATTGGAATTTGTTTTTTAAACCAACAAAAATAGAATATGAAAGATGTAAAATTTCCAATAAAATTTGTATTTAATATTTCTACATTAGCAAATGATTTTACTGCAACAGATAATGACGGTAAGACATTAGCATATGTAAGACAAAAAATGTTTAAACTAAAAGAAGACATTACAATTTATAATGATGCATCTAAAACAAAAGTTAATTTTAATATAAAAGCAGATAAATGGATAGATTTTTCTACAGCCTATGCTTTTACTAATAGTGAAGGTATGGCATTAGGGAAAATAG
>JALSLK010000114.1 GCA_026988355.1 Flavobacteriaceae bacterium | reverse complement strand
ACTATTACTTTGCTTAAATTTGGTATCTAACAAGTTAGATGCGTTTAATTCAAAACCCCAAGCACTACTTTCTTTTTGATAAAAAATACTTGCATTTGCGTTTAAAAAATCATTATCTATACCATTGTCTGTTTTATTTTTATAGCTATTATAAGTAAAATCTGCTTCAAAAATAAAATCTTTATAATCCTTTAGGAGGGTTTGAGCATGAAGTTGAAATGTAAAAAATCCTGTTGCTGGGAACAGGATTAATAAAATATAGAATTTCCTCATTTAATTACTTCTTAATATTACATTCCATTTTTTCTTCTTTCATAAATATCAATTCCTATTTCATTAAATTCTTTTTCTGTAACTGTTTTACCTTTAATAGGTTCTTTAATAACGATTCCTTTATTAGGATACAAAATTATTTTTTTTAAAGAATATACTCCTTGTTTATCAATTGTTAATTCTAATATTAAACCTGGTAAACCGCCATATCCCATTGGTCCAAATGGTATTGTTATATTTGGACAATACCAAGCATTAACATTTCTCTCAAAAGTAGCTAATGCATTAACTACTTTAATTTTTGTAGTGGCTTTATAACAAGTATATTTTCCGATTTTTTTTGTTTCATTTAAAAAATTCCATTTAATACTTTTAACATTACTTGTAATTAAAAAAGTAGAACCATAAATATCTTTTTGTCTTATTTTCTTACCTGAAATATGGTTATAAATATTACCAACTCTAAAAAATTTAGAAGTTCTATTTTTATATTCATTATCTAAAATTTTTTCTAGAAAGAAAATAGATTCTTTTTCATTCATTTTTAATTTATATTCAATGAATTTAGATAATTTATCCATCCTAAAATCTAAATCTTCAAAATAAGTAGAAAGAGAAGTATCTTTAGTGTTTTTCTTATTTATGAGACTAATAGGTTTAACACTATAAGTTACAATCCCACTTGAAAATGATTGAGAAAAAATAACATTTGTTATTAACAAAAATACAGGTAAAAATATTCTATCTAAATTCATTTTCATTACTATTTATTACTTATCACTATTGGTTCTTCCTCAGAACATACTTCAAAATAATCAGCAAATCTCTCGTCTGCTTGTTCTTGCGTCCCTCCATTTCTAAGAGTGTTATCCGCTGCTTGTTGGGCTCCATCAAAACAATCTTTTTTCACTTCCCATTCCAAAACTCATTAACGCAAACATACCTACAAACGCCATTAAACTAAATATTTTTTTCATAATAAAAAATTTGTATTATGTCTACCCATTTTATAAATTTTAGGTAAACAGATTAATAATATTAATTATGAAATGTAAATAATTGCGCAATTTCTACGATTTCGAGCCAAACGTAAAAAAAAAAACGACTTAGCATTTTTTTTTAAGGTAAATGTGTGAAAAACAGCAAAAAATCACTACAATTAGGTATGTTTTATGAATAATTCGAGTTAATTGTTAGATATATTATACCAACAAATTAAAAAAAGCATTTTATATAAATTGAAAGTAAATATTGTAATTTTGTGCTTCTTTACTAAAAATAGGTAAAAATAATCATCGTGTATAAACTTTGGCAAGCAACATACAAAGAATTTTTATTGCTAAAACGAGATCTTGGCGGATTAGCAGTGCTATTTATCATGCCGTTAGTATTGGTAATTACAGTAACCTTAATTCAAGATAGTTCGTTTAAACACATAAATAAAAACAAAATACCAATATTATTTGTAGATAATGACAATGACGAAGTATCTAAATCTATTGTAAGCAACCTAAAAAAAAGTAGTGCATTTAAAATTGTATCGCAAATAGATGGCAAAAATATAAACGAAATACAAGCAAACAAATTAGTATTAAAAGGCAAATACCAACTCGCCATTATAATACCAAAAAAATTAACTGCAAATCTAAACGCTAAAGTAGGAAATAATGTAACTAACATATTAGCAAATTTTATGGAAGATTCTAAAGAAGAAGAAACCATGCAAGATGCTACCAAAAAAGAGATACCAACAATACAAACACAAGAAATAAAACTCTATTTTGATCCAGCAACACAATTATCCTTTAAAAATGGTGTAAAAGACGCCATTGATAAAATGATTTCAAAAATAGAAACACAATCCATATATCAAGTATTTCAAAAAGAATTAGAAATAGAAGGCAATCTGTTTGAACCAACTAGTTTTATTAAATTTACCGAAATAAATGCACTAAAAAAAGATGCCGAAATTAAACCAAATTCTGTACAGCACAACGTACCAGCATGGTCGTTGTTTGCCATATTTTTTATAATTATACCACTATCAATCAATATAGTAAAAGAAAAAAATCAAGGAACCTTTGTACGATTAAAAACAAATCCAGTATCCTACGCAACCATTTTAGGAAGTAAAATAATAACCTATCTAAGTGTATGTATGATTCAATTTTTACTTATGTTATTAATAGGATTTTATTTATTTCCATACTTAAATTTACCAGCACTAGAAATTAACGGAAGCTATTACTTATTATTTATAGTAGCCTTATTTGTAGGACTGGCTGCAATTGGATTGGGATTATTATTAGGAACATTTGCAAGTACACCAGAACAATCGGCACCATTTGGAGCAACCTTAGTTGTAATATTAGCAGCAATTGGAGGTGTTTGGATACCCGTATTTGCCATGCCAAAAACAATGCAAATAATTGCGAAAATATCGCCAATGAATTGGGGATTAAACGGATTTTATGATGTCATATTACGAAATGCAAAATTTACAGACATCCTACCAGAAATAAGTTTATTAGCTTTATTTTTTATAATAATGCTAGGAATATCAATATATTACGACAAGTTAAAAAGTGCAGTATAAAAAATGAGAATAACAGAAACAACAAAAATAAGAATTCGATTTAACGAAACAGATCCATTAGGAATTGTTTGGCACGGAAATTACATTACCTATTTTGAAGATGGTCGAGAAGATTTTGGAATAAAACATGGTATATCGTATTTAGAAGTACAAAAAAAAGGATATATCACACCAATAATAGAATCATCTTGCCAACATAAATTACCATTGCGATATGGTGATATTGCAACCATCGAAACCACTTTTGAAGATTCGCCAGCAGCAAAAATGATATTTACCTATAAAATATTTAATCCAAAAGGAGAAGTAGTTTGTTTAGGGAAAACCATCCAAGTATTTCTTAATATGCAAGATGAATTATCACTAACTCTGCCACCTTTTTTTGAGGTTTGGAAAAAAAAAGTAGGATTATTATAATTTAATGTACAATGAAAAAAGCATACATCACAAACCATCATATCATATCTTCTTTAGGATTTGATAGTACATCAAACTTTAATAATCTATTAAATAACAATTCAGGAATAAAAAAACACCAAAGAGAAAATGGAAAGGAGTTTTATAGTTCGCTGGTAGATAAAGAAAAAGTAGATACAGCATTCTCTAAAATTGGAACAATAGAAAAATTTACCACCTTAGAAAAAATGATGCTGTTATCGGTAAATCAACTATTAATCGATTCTAAACATAAAATTACAGACAAAACAGGATTAATAATATCTACAACCAAAGGAAACATCGATGTATTATCATCAAAATCTCCTTTTAATAAAGATAAAAAAAGAGCATATCTATCCGAATTAGGAAAACAAATACAAACATTTTTTAATTTTAAAAAAGAAGCAATCGTACTATCGAACGCATGTGTATCTGGCGTATTGGCAATATCGGTAGCCAAACACTTAATACAAGCAGAATTATACGACAATGTTATTATTGTAAGTGGCGATTTAGTTTCCGAATTTATTATTTCTGGCTTTGAATCTTTTCAAGCAATAAGCAACAAACCATGTAAACCATATTCAAAAAATAGAACAGGAATTACCATTGGCGAAGCAATCGCAAGTGTATTAGTAAGTGCAACAATTACCAAAAATGCAAAACATGTAGTCGAAATTATCGGAAATGCATCGTGCAACGATGCCAATCACATTTCTGGACCATCACGAACAGGAGAAGGTTTATTTTTAAGTGTACAAAACGCATTAAAAGAAGCAAAAATTATAGCAAAAGACATCGACTATATCTCTGCACACGGAACTGCGACAAATTATAACGACGAAATGGAAGCAATAGCTTTTAATCGTTTAAACATGGAGCAAATCCCATTAAACAGTCTAAAAGGATTTTATGGACATACCTTAGGAGCATCTGGACTACTAGAAACCATTATCGGAATAGAATCTTTACATCAAAATAAACTAATCGCAAACATCGGATTTGACGAATTAGGTGTATCTAAATCATTACATATCATTCAAAAAAACACCAATAAAAAACTACAAATATTTTTAAAAACAGCATCGGGTTTTGGAGGAAGTAATACGGCAGTTCTTTTAAAAAAAATAACCAAGTAAATATTATCTATTCATTAAGAAATTAAGCAGATATATTTTATATTTGTCGGCTAAATAACAAATTGCATTAGGCACACTCCAAAAAAAAGAAAAACATGTCCATAAAAAAACTAACAGCCATAGAAGCATTAGAAGAAGCACAAAGAATTGCCTTCGCTCCTTTTGTGTTTCAAGCAACGATATCTCTTCGTAAATTAGGTGTTTTTGATCTTATTTTTAGTAAACGAAAAAAAGGAGGAATTACCACAGATGAAATTTCTAAAGAATTAAATATTAGTACTTATGGAATTGGTGTACTATTAGAAATAGCAGAAAGTTCTAATATTGTTACAAAAAATGCCGAAAACAAATACGAATTAACAAATGTAGGTTATTTCTTAAGTTCGCATGAAACGGTAAATGTAAATATAAATTTTACCAACGAAGTTTGTTATAAAGGATTATACCATTTAGACGAATCTATAAAAGAAGGAAAACCAGCAGGATTAACAGAATTAGGCAATTGGAGTACTATTTACGAAGGACTTTCGCAATTACCAGACGAAATTAAAAAATCGTGGTTCGAGTTTGACCATCACTATTCGGATGGTGTATTTAACGAAGCCTTAGAAATTGTCTTTAGAAAACAACCAAAAACAATATTTGATATTGGAGGAAATACAGGAAAATTTGCATTAAGTGCATGTAAATTTGATAAAAATGTAAACATTAAAATTATAGATTTACCAGGACAATTACATGTTGCATTAGAAAATACGAAAAAAGCAGGTTTTAGCAATAGAGTTTCAGGCTACGAGATAGATTGGTTGTCAAAAAACGAGTTAAAAATACCACAAGGAGCAGATCTTATATGGATGAGTCAATTTTTAGATTGTTTTTCGGAAGAAGAAATTCTAAAAATCATAACAACAGCTGCAAAATCTATGAGTGATGATGCAGAATTATTAATTATGGAAACTTTTACAGATAGACAAAAGTTCTCAAATGCAAAATTTATATTAGAAGCAACCTCCTTATACTTTACCGTATTGGCAAACGGAAATAGTAAAATGTATCCAGCAGAAGTGTTTATTAAGTTAATAGGTAAAGCAGGTTTAACCATAAAAGAAGACATACCAGTTGGCGAATACCACACCATTTTAGTTTGTAAAAGAAATAATATTTGAATACAAAATTATACATAGAAAATTATTGTAAAATAAAGAATAACACCGTTACTCTAAACAGTAACATTATTTTTGAGGAAGACAATGCCGAAAACCTCAAATCCTTTTTAAAAAGTATTTACAAACATTTAGATTTAAAATACAGTAAGTTTTTTAAAATGGATAATCTAAGTAAATTGGCTTTTTTAGCAAGCGAAATCATTTTAAAAGAATCTAAAATCAATTCCGAAAAAGAAAATATAGCAATTGTATTCTCAAATAATGCATCTAGCTTAGAAACAGATCGAAAACATCAAAAATCTATTGATAAAATTACCGATTATTTTCCAAGCCCAGCTATCTTTGTGTACACATTACCAAATATAGGTATTGGCGAAATAAGTATTAGACACCAACTAAAAAGTGAAAATGCATTTTTTGTCTTTGAAAGATATAATGCAGAATTTCATTATACCTACGAAAATAGTTTAATTCAATCCCAAAAAGCAAATGCAGTATTAAGTGGTTGGGTAAATGTAGACGATGATACAAATTACGAAGCTTTTATATATTTAGTTTCACAAAACGGAAAAATAAAACACAATCAAGAACAATTAAATAAATTATACTAAAATAAAAACATGGAAAACTTAAAACAAGAACTAAAAGCAAAAATTATCGAAAATTTGAATCTCGAAGATTTTAAAGTAGAAGATATTGACGATAACGATTCGCTTTTTGGCGATGGATTAGGATTAGATTCAATCGATGCATTAGAATTAATTGTAATGCTAGATAAAGATTATGGTATCAAAATATCCGATCCAAAAAAAGGGAAAACTATTTTTGAATCTATCCAAACAATGGCACAATTTATTATGGATAATAAGACCAAATAAAAATGAGTAAAGGCGTTGCTGTTACAGGAATGGGAATAATATCTTCTATCGGAAATAACATAGAAGAAAATTACCAATCCCTAATTTCTAAAAAACAAGGCATATCTAAAATTAAAAAGATACAAACCATACATAAAGATGTAATAAAAGTTGGAGAAATTAACTATACAAATAAGGAATTAATTACACTTTTAGAATTACCAAAAACGAACAATTATTCAAGAACAGCATTACTAGGCGAATTTGCAGCAAAAGAAGCCGTAAAAAATGCAAATATTACCAATATAAATAAATACAAAACAGGTTTAATTTCGGCAACAAGTGTTGGCGGAATGGACAAGACCGAAAAATATTACTATTCGCAGTTCGAAGAAACCAAAAATAGAAAATATATTGCAAGTCACGATGCAGGAGATGCCTCCAAAAAAATAGCAAAGAGCTTAGGAATTACCGATTTTGTAAGTACCATAAGTACAGCATGCTCGTCTTCGGCAAATGCAATAATGCTAGGAGCACGAATGATAAAAGCAGGAAAAATAGATCGAGTAATCGTTGGAGGCTCGGACTGTTTATCTAAATTTACTATAAATGGATTTAAAACTCTAATGATATTATCCGAAACAGATTGCAAACCTTTTGATGAGAACCGAACAGGATTAAACTTAGGAGAAGCAGCAGCATTTTTAGTGTTAGAATCGGACGAAGTAGTAAAAAAAGAAAACAAAAAAGTTTTGGCTTACGTCTCAGGATATGCAAATGCAAACGATGCATACCATCAAACAGCATCCTCAGAAAATGGAGAAGGAGCAACATTGGCAATGCAAAAAGCATTACGAGTTGCAAAAATAAAACCAACAGAAATCGATTATGTAAATGCACATGGTACAGCAACACCAAACAACGACCATTCCGAAAGTAGAGCAATACTAAATGTGTTTGGAGCAAAAGTTCCAGATTTTAGTTCTACCAAAGCATATACAGGACACACACTAGCAGCAGCAGCAGCAATAGAAGCAGTATATTCCATATTGGCAATACAACATAAAGTACTATTTCCAAATCTAAATTTTGAAACGCCAATTGCAGATACAGCCTTAGTACCAAAAACAGAAGTAACCAAAAAAGAAATACAACATGTACTCTCCAATTCGTTTGGATTTGGAGGAAACTGCTCCACACTCATATTTTCTAAAACATAAATTATGGCACAATGTTATATAAACGGAATAGGAAGTGTTTCTACACAAGACACATCGAATTATAAAGCCTTTTTAAAAAACCACCAAGAACTAAAAGAAAATATAGTACACGTACACAAACCTAATTATAGAGATTATATAAAACCAGCTAGTATTAGAAGAATGGCAAATGGTGTAAAAAATGGAGTCGTAGCATCGGCAATAGCATTAAAAGAAGCCGCAATCGAAACGCCAGAAGCAATCATTACAGGAACAGGAATGGGTTGCACCATAGACTCTGGAAAATTTCTAAAAAACATAGTAGACAATAACGAACAATATTTAACACCAACAGCATTTATACAATCCACACATAATACCGTTGGCGGACAAATTGCATTAGGCTTACAATGCAAAGCATACAATGTGACTTATGTACATAATGCAACATCATTCGAAACAGCATTAATCGATGCATTACTAATGATAAACGATAACCAAACAACTATTTTAGTTGGAGGCGTAGACGAAATAGGCGATTATTCGGTTAGTTTACACCAACTAGTTGGTCTTGTAAAAGAACAAGATACCATGTCTAACGGAATACTACAATCGAACTCCAAAGGAACAATTTACGGAGAAGGAGCACAATTTTTTGCCCTAGAAAATAAGAAAAAAGATACCGCTTACGCAGAATTGGTCGATGTGTCCATTCACGATAGTATACAAGATAATGAAGTGCAAACAAGACTCCTTACGTTTTTAAAAAACCATGAATTAAAAGCAACAGATCTAGATTTGGTAATTTTAGGAAATAATGGCGATGAAGAATACGATAAACACTACAATAAATTACAAAATTCAATATTTAAAGACACACAACAAATATATTACAAGCATCTTTCAGGAGAATATCATACAGCATCATCGTTTGGATTATGGATGGCTGCACAAATTTGTAAAACGCAAAAAATACCAGAATTTTTAAAATTAAATACCAAAAAAGTTACCGCAATTAAACATTTGCTGTTATACAATCAATATCGAGGAGAAAACCATAGTTTCACTTTATTACGTTCGTGCTAAACTTTAAAAAAATAAATATAATAAGTATCTTACTATTGCTATTATTTTCCATTTTAATAATGCAAAATAAAATGGCCATTTGGTGGATTTTTAGCATCCCATTTTTATGGATAATCGTAACCACAATAGGTTCATTTCATATTCGGTGGAATTATTTTTTAAAAGCAACACATCATAATTACAATACCACAAAAAATACAATAGCAATAACCTTTGATGATGGACCAAATCCAGAATTTACACCAAAAGCACTAGAATTATTACAAAAATACAATGCCAAAGCAACATTTTTTTGCATCGGAAAAAATGTAGAAAAACATCCAGAAATAATTCAAAAAATAATTGCAAAGGGACACCAAATAGGAAATCACTCCTACGCACATAGCAATAATTATGGTTTTTTAAGCACCAAAAAAATAATTGCAGATATTAGCAAAGCACAAGAGCGTATAAAAAAAGTAACCAAAACAGAAAATCTATTATTTCGACCACCATTTGGAGTAACTAATCCAAACATAGCAAAAGCAATAAAAATAGTACAATTACAACCAATAGGTTGGAGTATACGATCTTACGACACCATTGCAAAAGAACCAAAAAAAGTGTTAAAAAAAATAATTTCTAAACTCAAAAAAGGAGATATTATCCTATTGCACGATACAAGTATCTTAAGTATTTTAGTTTTGGAACAGTTATTGCGATGGTTACAAGAAAATAACATAGAATCCGTAAGTATTAATCAATTATTAAAAAGTAATACAAATGCATAAGACCGTATTTTTTATAAGTGCCCTTTTGATTTTAGTTTCATTAAAATCCGTTTCACAAACCGTAGCGCTATCCAAACAAGAAGCATTATCGGTAAAAGAAAGTATTATAATAACTTCAAAAAAGACGACATCCATAATAAGTAAGTTTGTACAATCCAAACATTTGTCATTTTTATCTAAAGACATTATATCAAAAGGAAATTTAGTCTTTAAAGCACCAAATCTAATAAAATGGGAATATAATAATCCGTTTAAATACAGTGTTATATTTAAAGATAATCAACTATTAATAAACGACGATGGTATAAAAAGCGATATAGATTTAAGTGCAAACAAAGCATTTAAAAACTTAAATAATTTAATTATTAAAAGTGTAAAAGGAGATATGTTTGATACAGAGAAATTTAAAATTGCCTATTTAAAAGACGCAAAAAATTACCTAATTAGCTTTACATCATTAGACAAATCTTTAAAATCATTTATACATAAATTTGAACTTACATTTGATCGTAAAACCTTTCGTGTATTAAAAATAAAAATGATGGAAACCACAGAAGATTATACCATTATTACATTTTCAAACCAAAAAATAAATACATCCGTTTCCGATGCGATATTTAACAATTAGTCTTTTATTTTTAGGATTAAGTGCTTGTAGTGTTTTGCCAACAACAAAAAATCTAGTTGGTAAAATAAGTCAAGAAACCATTAATAATCCTTATTTCTCTAACAAAAAAATAGATTATGTATACAAAGCAAAAATAAATGCAGGAAACAATAATTTTGGCGGATTACTAATCCTAAAAAAAATAAAAGACAAACACCATCGTGTTGTTTTTACAACAGAATTTGGCAATAAAATATTCGACTTTGAATTTATAAATACCAAATTTAAAGTAAATTATATAACCAATAAATTAGATAAAAAATTTATTATTAATGCATTAAAAAAAGATTTTCAATTGTTAGTAAATCAGTACAATATTTCGGTTTTAAAATTTAATGCAAAAAAAGAATTTATCTATAAAACAATGCTTAATAATAAAAATAATTATTATGTTTTATCAAAAGAAAACAATACACTAATAAAAATTATTATGGCAAGTAAACGAAAAGAAAAAATGACAATTTCGTTTCGAGATATAGAAAACAATCTTTCTAAAAATATCGAATTAAAACATCATAATTTTAATATGACAATTGAACTCAATTATATAAATTAACACTATTTTTACACAAAATTAAAATCATGAAAAAAATCATTTTATTTACAAGTATTTTCTTGCTAGGCATCGCTGTAACAGCACAATCTAGAGTTCGTTTTGGACTAAGAGCAGGCGTAAATATATCGAAATTAACAAATCTAGATAATAAAAATAAAACAGATTTCTATATTAGTGCTTTACTCGCATTAAAAATTAATGAATCTTACACCTTACAACCAGAGTTTGGATATTCACAACAAGGAGGAACACTTACATCCAATAGATTGTTAACAATTGAAAATGAACGACTAAATGACATCAATATTAATTTTTTATCTGTATCCGTATTAAATAAAATACAAGCAAATAATAACATTCATTTTTTAATAGGACCATTTATTGATTTTAGACTAGATGACAATATTAATAATGACGGATATTTCTTAGAAGAATTATTTCCTCGTATGGATATTGGAATTACTTTAGGTTTTGGCTACGATTTTACAAAAGACTTAAGTATCGAAGCAAGATTTAAACATGGCTTTGTAGACATGCTTTCCGAAGGAAATATTTTCTATCAAAATACAAGGGACGATGAAAATTTTAATCAAGTATTTCAATTAGGAATAACCTATAAATTCAACATGAAAAAATAAAATATAAATAAAAAACAAAACCATGAAAAAAATAATTTTTACAATATTCACATTAGCAATTATAACCACATCGTATGCACAAGTAAACTTTGGACTAAGAGGAGGACTAAACCTATCCGATTACTCAAATTTAGAAAGTGATAAAAAAACAGATTTGTATTTTGGCGCATTCTTATCCTTAAAACTAGGAGATTTATACACATTACAACCAGAATTAACATACTCTAAAGAAGGAACAAAATTAAACGGAAATTACGATCGTTTACAATCTAATACTATAAAAGCAAATTTTTTCTCCGCAGCCATAATAAATAAATTTAATATTGCAAAAAGAGCACACGTAGTAATTGGGCCATACTTAGATATACGCATGAGTGAAAATATAGATTATAGAAATTTTAATGATAATAATTACTATTACGAATCTGTGACAAATGGTGCAGATATTGGGTTTATTGCTGGGTTTGGATTCGATGTTACAGATAGTTTTACTATCGAAGCGAGATACAAACAAGGTTTTATCGACACATTCGATGTAAACTATTTAGATGGATATAATAACCGATATAACAATTATAATTCGCATCTAAATCAAGTAATACAAGTAGGAATTGCCTATAAATTCAAATTGAGAAAATAAAATATGAAAAATAGATTTTTAACATTAGTAGCATGTAGTTTATTTACAATTGTACAATCTCAAATAACGTTTAAACCTGGAGTTAAATTAGGATTAAATATTTCGAAAATTGAAAATGTTAATGATGATAAACGAAATGGAATATATTTTGGTGTAATAGGTGAATTTAATTTTTTAAATATAAGTAATTATTGCCTACAACCAGAAATATCCTATTCACAACAAGGTACGAAAAACAACCAACAAGATTTTTTTGTTATTACCTTAGCAAACAAAATTTACTTTACAGATAGTGAATATGGTTTTTATGCAATTCTAGCACCATCCGTAGATATTAAATTAAATGGACCTAAAGAAGTAATAAATACAAGTGGTAGTAGAGTAGAATTAGGGTCCGATTATGGAATGTTAGGAGGATTTGGTTACGAATTCTCTTTTGGATTAGGAATCGAAACTCGATATAAATTTAGTTTAAAAAGTGATAAATCTGATGATGCAGGAAGTAGTTTAGGTAAAAATTCTTCCATACAAATGGGACTAACATATAAATTCGATTTTTAAACATGATACTAGAAAATTTTTATACCATTGCAGCTAAAACTGTAATTGAAGAGAATAAAATATATGTTTTCGATATTACAATAAATAATAAACATGCTATTTTTGAAGGGCACTTTCCAGACAATCCAATAATGCCAGGAGTATGTATGATGCAAATAACCAAAGATATTGCAGAGAACTTAACCAATAGTAAACTGTTTATGAAAAAATGCTCCAATGTAAAATTTATGGCAATCATAAATCCAGATAAAAATAAAGATTTAAACTTGCAAATAACGATTACCGAAGAAGAAAATGGAGATATTAAAGTGCGAAATACAACTAAATTTGAAGAAACTATAGCCTTAAAATTAACCGCAATTTATCAAAAAATATAACTACTTTGAAAACTTTTTTTCTTTTTATCGGAATAACAGTAATCCTGTTTAAATTAAATATTACTTCCGTAAGGACGGCATATAAAACAGCAGTAATATCAAAATCTGAAGCAATCGTATTTTATGAAAAATTACAAAAAGTAACCAAACAAGATAAAAAAGTATTTGTAGCCTATAAAGGAGCAGCTACAACATTAATAGCCAAACAACAAAAATCCATAAAAAAGAAAAAAGAACTTTTTAAAAAAGGTGTAGCATTGGTAGAATATGCCATTCAAAAAGAACCAAATAATATCGAAATTCGTTTTATACGTCTTAGCATACAACAAAACATCCCAAAATTTTTAAAGTATCACAAACAAATAGAAGTAGATAAAATCTACATATTAAGTAATATTAAAAAAATAAAATCAACCGATTTAAAAAAATACGTTACATCGTATATTTTACAATCGAAACATTTTACAGAAGAAGAGAAATTAATAATAAAATAATTATGAAATCATTTTTACTATCATTAGTTTTTTTTAAATTATAACATTTAGTTTCTCCCAAAGAATTAAAATTAAAACAGGTAATCTTAAAAGTTTGAAAGGTATAAACCAATATAATGTAATTTTAATTATTCTAATTTAGATATTGTAAATTACAAAAGTGAAGCAGAATTTCTTGATGAAAAAGTAGCATTAAGAGAAAAGCAAAAAAAAGGACGTGGAACAAAATATAAACAAGATTGGTTTAGCAATCGAAAACTAAGATACGAACCATTTTTGAAAAATAATTTAATGGTTATTTTATAAAAAAAGAAAAATAATTATTTTACAAAATAATACAAATGCGAAATATCCCATTTTAGTCGATTCAAAATTACTTGATCCTGGTTATATAAATAATACTCCAGCAAAGGTACATGCATATCTTTGGGTTATAATTACTGTTTTCGAAACAAATAATCCTAAAAATATAATATTCAGTACAAAAAAATAAAAACACGATATGGAAATTACGATTTCAACGCTTATAACACAGGAAATAGGATTGCAAAAGTCTATGGTCTTTTAGGAGAGAGACTTGCTCATTATTTTAGAAAAAAAACGTAATTTGTCGTGCTTAAACAATTACTTTGGAACAAACTGATTTTTTGAAAATTTCTAAAAGGATTTCAAACTTAAAATGTTGTGTAATCATACCAACATATAACAATCACAAAACGCTAAAACGTGTTGTAGATGGTGTTTTACAATACACAACTAACATCATTATTGTTAATGATGGTTGTACAGATAGTACGCCAGAAATATTAAAAGAATACACACAACTTACACAAATTCATTTTCCAGAAAATAGAGGGAAAGGCGTTGGTTTAAGAACTGCATTTAAAAAAGCACTAGAAGAAGGCTACGAATTTGCTATAACCATAGATTCTGACGGACAACATTATCCAAACGATATTCCCGTTTTTATAAACGAATTAGAAAAAAACAAAAACTGTTTGTTGATAGGTTCTAGAAATATGGAACAAGATACCGTTCCGAAAGGAAGTAGTTTTGGAAATAAATTTTCTAACTTTTGGTATTGGGCAGAAACTGGTGTAAAGCTAACAGACACACAATCTGGATATCGATTATATCCATTATTAGAAATGGCAAAAATCACGTTTAAAACTACAAAATTTGAATTTGAAATCGAAAATATCGTAAAAGCATCTTGGCGCGGAATTGAAGTCAAAAATGTGCCAGTAAAAGTACTATATGATCCAGAAGAACGTGTCTCACACTTTAGACCATACAAAGATTTTCTTAGAATTACCGTATTAAATACATGGTTTGTTATTGTAGCATTATTTTACATAAAACCAAGAGATGTATTACGAAAGATTAAAAAAAAAGGACTAAAACGATTTTTTCTTGAAAATGTCTTTCAAAATTCCGATTCACCAAGTAAAAAAGCAAAATCCATAGCGTTGGGAAGTTTTATGGCAATGACACCGTTTTGGGGTTTTCATGGCATACTAGCACTAACACTAGCAACAGCATTCAAATTAAACAAAGCAATCGCATTTGCATTTTCGAATTTAAGTATTCCACCAGTAATACCTTTTGTAATATATGGAAGTATTAAAATAGGAAACCTTATTTTAGGAACCGAATCTAAATTTGATTTTGAAAATTTAGCAGCAAATATTAAGCTACTTTCTAATGTAAAAGAATATCTTATTGGTAGCTTTGCACTTGCAATAATAGTATCCATTACGCTAGGAAGTATAAGTTATATCGTTCTAAAATTAAAAAAATAGTGAATAACCCTTTTTATAAAACATATCGTTTTTTTAAAGCGAAGAAATTAACACTTCTCGGAATTCTTCTCGTACTAGCAAGTCTATTAACATATATTGCTCTAAAATTAAATTTTGAAGAAGATATAACCAAATTAATTCCACAATCCGAAGAAACAAAAACACTCAATAAAGTACTTAATAATGTCGATTTTTCGGATAAGATAATTGTTAATATAACATCCAAAAAAGAAAATCCAAATAAATTAGCAACATTTGCAACCGAATTGCTAGACAGTATAAATAAGCACTGTAAAAACGATATCTTAAATATTCAAGGAGAAATTACCAACGACAATATGGTAGAAACTATGGATTTTGTCTACAATAATCTACCACTTTTTTTAAATGATAAAGACTATACATACGCCAAACAAAAATTAACAACAGATAGCATAACACAAGTAGTACAGAATAATTACAAGACACTAGTATCTCCAAGTGGATTAATTGCTAAAAAAATTATTAGAAAAGACCCTTTTGGTTTGACATTTAAAGCCTTAAAAAAACTAGAAAGTCTAAAAATTGCAGATAGTTTTGATATTTATAACGGGTTTTTAATGACATCCAATAAAAAGAATATTCTACTATTTATAAAACCAAAATTAGCAGCAAATGAGACAGATGCAAATGCTTTATTTGTAAAAAAATTATATCAAATTTCGGAAGAATTAAATGCAAAATACACAAATGTAATACACTCAGAATACTATGGCTCTACGGTAATTGCCGTTGCAAATGCAAATCAAATAAAAACGGACATTCAATTTACAGTTAGTATTGCAATGACGGTATTATTATTAATTTTAATACTGTTTTATAAAAAATTAACCATACCAATAATCTTATTTCTTCCAACAGTATTTGGCGCTTTAATAGCCGTAGTATCGCTCTATTTTATTCGAGAAAAAGTATCGGCAATCTCATTAGGAATTGGTTCTATTTTACTCGGAATAACACTCGATTATTCGCTACATATACTTACACATTATCGAAAAAATCAAAATATAAAACAACTCTATAAAGACATTACAAAACCAGTATTAATGAGTAGTATTACAACGGCAATAGCCTTTTTATGTTTGCTATTATTAAAATCACAAGCCCTACAAGATTTAGGTATTTTTGCATCTATAAGTGTACTGAGTTCGTCAGTATTTGCATTATTTTTAATACCGCTACTCTACCAACCAAAAACGGTAAACAACGAGCAATCGAACAATTTAATAGAAAAAATAGCAAGTTATAATTACGATAAAAGCAAATACCTCATTTTTGCAATTATTGCCTTATTTATTATTAGTATGTTTACGTCTAGTAAAGTAACATTTAATAAAGATTTGTCTAAGATGAATTACATGAATGAAGCTAGTCTTAAAGCAGAAGAACATTTAGAATCGATTTTAAATTTATCTTCCAAATCTGTATATATCGTAGCTTATGGAAAAAATAGAGATAGCATATTAGATACGAATTTTGCAATAAGTAATCTACTAAAAAAAGCAAAATTAGAGCAAACAATTATCCAATATAGCAGTATAGGATCCATTGTATTATCACAAAAAAAACAAAAAGAGAAGATAGCAAAATGGAATGCCTTTTGGTCGGAAACTACGAAACAACAAGTTAAAGAAAATTTAATTAAAAGTGGTAAAAAAGTAGGATTTAATGAAACCACATACCAACCATTTTACAATCAAATTAACAAAAAATTTAAACCCATAGATTTAAAAAAATACGGTAAAGTAAAATCCCTTTTAACACAAGAGTACATATCGGATAAAGAATTTAAAACGGCAGTATCTATTGTTAAATTAAATCCCGAAAAAAAGGCAACATTAAAAAAATTAGTAGCAAAGTTACCAAACACATTGTTAATTGATAGAAAAGAGATAAATGAAACCTTTTTAGGAGGATTAAAAGAAAATTTTTCGAGTTTAATTAATTATTCTTTATTAGCAGTAGTGCTCATTCTATTTTTATTTTATCGCAATATAGAACTTACTCTTTTAACAAGTATTCCAATTGCAGTAACATGGATACTTACTTTAGGATTAATGTATTTTTTTAACATAGAATTTACTATATTTAATGTAATTATATCCACATTTATATTTGGATTAGGCGTAGATTACAGTATCTTTTTAACCAATGCATTAGTAAAAGATTATACCTATGGAACACAAGAAATTAAAACGTATAAAGTATCTATAATCTTATCAGTATTAACTACCATATTAGGCGTTGGTGTATTGATATTTGCAAAGCATCCAGCATTAAAATCTATTTCAGCACTCTCATTAATCGGAATTTTAACTACTTTATTTGTTAGCTTTACCATACAACCTTTATTATTTCGAATATTTGTAAAAAATAGAGCAAAAAAAGGCTTTCAACCAATACGATTACGAAGTTTTTTACATGCTATTGTATTGCTTCTTTTTTATGGATTAGGAGGCATGTTGTTATCTCTAATAAGTTTGGTCATATTACCGATAATTCCGCTATCCAAAAAAGTAAAAAATAGTTGGTTACACAAAACCGTAGCAAAATTAGTACAAGCAGTATTGTATGGAAATCCGTTTGTAAGTAAAAAAGTAATAAATACGGTAAACGAAGACTTTAAAAAACCTGCAATAATTATTGCAAATCATTCCTCATCTTTAGATACGTTAACGATGGGATTAGCAACACATAAAATTGTGTATTTAGTAAATGATTGGGTCTATAAATCGCCAGTATTTGGAGGTATCGCAAGAGCTTTAGGCTTCTATCCAGTATCTAATGGAGTCGATGGTAGTATAGAGCATTTAAGAGAAAAAGTACAACAAGGATATTCGTTAATGGTATTTCCAGAAGGAAAAAGATCGCTTACCAATAAAGTTGGAAGATTTCATAAAGGAGCTTTTTTCTTACAAGAACAACTACAAATAGACATATTACCAATCTATTTTCATGGAAATGCAGAAGTAATGCCAAAAAATGATTTAATTATTCACGATGGAAGCCTAACCGTAAAAATTGGAGAACGAATCGCTTACGATGATATCAAATTTGGCAAAACTGCTAGAGAGCGAAACAAAAGTATTCGTAAATTTTTTAAAGACAAACTCTTAAAATTACGTGACGAAATAGAAACACCAGACTATTTTAAAGATATTTTAATTTCTAACTACATCTATAAAGACAAAAATATTCTAAAATTAGTAAAAGAAGATTTTAAAACAAACAAAAAAACATACCATTCTCTACATAATATAGTTCCAATAAAATCTACTATTTTACATCTTGCCGATGATTTTGGACAAATAGATATCTTACTAACTGCAAAACACATAGATCGAAAAATAACAACCTATATAAGCGATACTAAAAAACAAACTGTTGCAAAAAACTGTTATACAAATACCTATAAGAAAGTAACCTATTGTAATCGTTTAAAAGACTTACAAATAGATTCGTTTAAAACACTTCTAATCAGTGATTTTAACGATTCAACCTTAATAGATTCAATAAATTTGAGTAATTTTGAACAAATTATAATGGTTGGTCAACAAGGAGAATTTAAAATAAAAGGGTTTGAAATAATTCGAGAAAAAAATACAGTTTACTTGTTAAATAAAATTTAGTGTGAAAAATAAATACGATGTTGTTATTATTGGAAGTGGTTTAGGAGGATTGGTATCTGCAAATATATTAGCACGCCATGGTTACAAAGTTTGTGTCTTAGAAAAAAACAACCAATACGGTGGTAATCTACAAACTTTTGTAAGAGATAAAAAAATATTCGATACTGGAGTTCATTATGTTGGAGGATTAGATAAAGGACAAAATTTATACCAATATTTTACCTATCTCGGAATTATGAAAGATTTAAAAATTCATAAACTAGACGAAGATAAATACGATGTTATTACCTTCGATAACAACGATACCGAATATTACCATGCACAAGGTTATGAAAACTTTACAAATTCCTTAATAAAACAATTTCCAAAAGAAGAAAAAGCAATACACGCCTATTGCCAAAAAATAAAAGACGTTTGTAATAATTTTGCATTGTACAACCTAGAAGGTGGTACTGCCTATGATATGAAAATATTATCCTTAAAAATAACCGATTATCTAGATTCTATTACAGATAACGAACTTCTAAAAGCGGTACTTGTAGGATCAAATTCATTATATGCAGGAGAAAAACAAACGCCATTTTATGTACATGCACTATCCATAAACTCGTATATAGAAAGTTCGTACCGTTTTGTAAATGGAGGAAGTCAAATGTCTAAATTACTCATTAGAAAATTAAAAGAATTTGGAGGAGAAGCGTATCGATATCAAGAGGTCGTAAAATTTGGCTTTGAAGAAGATAAGTTAACATCGGTAATAACCAAAAAAGGAGAAGTTATAAAAGCAGATTTATTCATTTCGAATATAGAACCAAAATTTACCATTAAAATGCTTGAAGGTAAAGGAATGCGAAAAGCCTTTGTAAAAAGGGTAGAACAAATAGAAAGTATGATTTCTGGTTTTAGTTTGTATATTACTTTTAAACCAGACTGTTTTCCATATTTAAACTATAATTATTACCATATAAAAAACCCTTCGAAAATATACGAAGCACAAGAATATACAGAAAAATCATGGCCAGAAGGATATATGGTATCTATGGGAGTTCATAAAGGGCAAACCAAATGGGCAAAAAATATGATTGCCATGACCTATATGAAATATGACGAAATAAAACAATGGGAAGATACTTTTAATACCGTAGCAGAAAAATCGGATAGAGGAGCATCTTACGAAAAATTTAAAGCAGATAAAACAGAAATATTTTTAAAAGAAGTAGAAAAGAAATTTCCAAATATTAGATCTTGTATACAATCTATTTACACCTCTACACCATTATCGTATCGTGATTATATAGGCAATCACAAAGGAGCAATGTATGGCTATAAAAAAGATGCAGACAATACAATGAAAACCTTTTTATCGCCAAAAACAAAACTAAAAAATCTGTTTTTTACAGGACAAAGTCTAAATATGCACGGTATATTAGGTGTAACGATAAGTGCAGTACTTACTTGTTCGCATATCATTGGAAGAGAAAAATTATTACAATCTATCCATGAAGAATTAGCCAAAAGCGATGCTTAAATTCTCATTTCAATTCATATTAGTACTTACATTACTATATTCATGTAATGTAAAAAAATCTATTTTAGATCGACCTAATTTAGAGAATTATACTATAAATAAAGAAAAAAGAATTGCATTTAATGATTCCTTGTTTTTTAAAGGGAGCCATAGTTTACGCAAAAACGAATACGCACAATGGGAATTGATAGCCTCTGGAGAAAATCCGTTAGATTTAGGAAATACAATTGGTAGTTTATCCGAAGAATTATTAGTCCATCAAGAAGATGTTTTCCTAGAAAAAGTAAATCAATTAGTACCATCCAAATTTAAACAATACCTATTGCGTAAATTTTTAGCCATTTACAACCGCAAAATATACCTATATGTAAACGAAGAATACAAAGCAGAGATTTATGGAATTTCAAAATACGCATCTGACAAGTACAATAAAATTGCAGACAAATATTTATTAAGTCTCTATTTACATAGTGCACACGATATTGGACATGCATTACAAGACTTAGCATTGGTAGGTTGCACATCATTTGCCGTTTGGGACAAACAAAGCCAAGATGGCAAACTGCTAATCGCTAGAAATTTTGACTTCTATGCTGGTGATGCGTTTTCTAAAGAAAAAATAATCTACTTTATACAACCAGAAAAAGGCTACAAATATATGTCTGTTTCTTGGGCAGGAATGATTGGCGTAATGTCTGGAATGAATGAAAAAGGGCTAACGGTAACCATAAATGCAGGAAAGTCAGACATACCACTTGTTGCAAAAACACCAATATCTTTAGTAACTAGAGAAATTTTACAATATGCGTCTAACATCAAAGAAGCAATTGCTATTGCAAAAAAGAAAGAAGTATTTGTATCGGAATCCATTATGGTAGGAAGTGCAATAGATAATAAAGCAATACTTATAGAAATTGCACCAAAAAAAATTGGAATTTATGAGGTAGCAAATACATCACAATTGGTTTGTGCCAATCATTTTCAAAGTAAAACCTATAAAAATGACGAAAATAACCAAAAACACATCTTAGAAAGTCATTCCAAATACCGATTTGATAGAATGCAAGAACTCCTCAGTCAAAATAACAAAATAACACCACAAAAAGCAGTAAATATACTTAGAAATAAAGACGGTTTACACGATAAAAAAATAGGTTATGGAAACGAAAAAGCATTAAATCAACTTTTAGCACATCATGGTATTGTATTTCAACCACATAAAAAATTAGTTTGGGTTTCTGCAAATCCATATCAACTTGGCGAATTTGTCGCATTTCAACTAGATAGTGTTTTTAAAAATAGAAACGCTAAAAGCAGTAGTTTGTCCATAAAAGAATTAACCATAGCAAAAGATCCCTTTTTAAATACAGATGCATATCACAATTATGAAAAATTTAGAATTGAAATAAAAAAAATAAAAAAAATAATTGAAGAAAACAAGCACCTTACTATCAAAAAAATTAATAATTTTGTAGCCTTGAATCCCAATTCATGGGAAACATACGCTATAATCGGAAAATATTATTATCAAAAAAAACAATATAGAGCTTCATTAAATGCCTATAAAAAGGCACTTACAAAAGAAATAACAACGGTTTCGGATAAAGAAAGAATTAAAAAATACATTAAGAAAAATAAACAAATATTACATGATTCCCGAAATTGAACTTAAATCTATAGAAGAAATAAAACAATTTCAAGATAAAAAATTGCAGGAATTACTTGTCTATTTGTCGGAGAAATCTGCTTTTTACCAAAAATTATTTGCTAAAAATAATATCCCTTTTAACAGTATAAAAACACACAAAGATTTAACAAAAATACCAACAACAACAAAAGAAGATTTACAACAATACAACGACGATTTTATTTGTGTTAATAAAACAGAAATTATCGATTATGTTACTACATCTGGAACAACAGGTAAACCTGTATTTTTTGGATTAACAGACAAAGATTTAGATAGATTAGCATATAACGAAGCCATTTCTTTTGCTTGTTCTAATCTTACTAAAAAAGATACAATTCAGCTAATGACAACGATGGATAGGCGTTTTATGGCTGGATTGGCTTATTTTTTAGGAGCGAGAAAATTAGGAGCTGGAATAATTCGTGTTGGCGCTGGAATACCAGAATTACAATGGGATTCCATCCAAAAATTTCAACCTACATATTTAGTAACTGTACCATCTTTTTTATTAAAGTTAATCGCTTACGCTGAAAAAAATAATATAGACATCAACAAAAGTTCTATAAAAGGAGCTATTTGTATAGGAGAACCCTTAAAAAATCAAGATTTTACACCAAACATACTCTCAAAAAAAATAACCGAAAAATGGCATATTAATCTCTACTCTACCTATGCATCTACAGAAATGAATACTGCTTTTGCAGAATGTGAGTACCAAGTTGGAGGACACCATCATCCAGAATTAATTATTGTAGAAATCTTAGATGAAAATAATCAACCCGTAGCAAATAACGAAGAAGGAGAGTTGGTTATTACCACGCTAGGTGTTGAAGCAATGCCATTACTCCGATTTAAAACTGGAGACATTGTAAAAGCACATTACGATTCTTGTAAATGTGGTAGAAATACCTTGCGTTTAGGACCTGTAATTGGTCGTAAAAAGCAAATGATAAAATATAAAGGAACAACGATTTATCCGCCAGCGATGTATAATTTGCTCAACGATTTTTCTGAAATAAAAAGTTATATTATCGAAATTGATAAAAATGAAATAGGAACAGATAAAATAACACTTAAACTATATGCTCCAGAAAATGAAGTATCTTTGCTACATAAACTAAAAGATCATTTTAGAGCAAAATTAAGAGTATTACCAATCATAGAATTTGTAACAAAAGAGGAAATAAATAGTTTAAAATTCCCAAAAATGAGCAGGAAACCAATGCTCTTTATCGACAAACGAAAACAAAAAAATAGCTAGATATGGAAGACGAATTAGCACGAATTGCACCATACAATCAACAACAAGTTACAACGGCATTAAAATGGCTAGAATCCAGTACCGAATTTATAAAAGGAGTTCAATTTTTTTACCCAGAGTGGACCGAAAACGATATCATTTCTAAATTGAGAAGCTGTGAAACTTGTGCAGATTTTCAAGTACAATTTATAGAAATGATTATCAAAAATTCGATAGCAAATACTATGGAATCTTTTCAAATACTTGGTTTAGAAAATTTTGACACCTCCAATTGTTTGTATATATCCAATCATAGAGATATTTTTTTAGATTCGGCATTACTACAAAATCATTTATACGATATCGGAAAACCATTTACGGAAATATCACTAGGCGATAATTTAATGGTAAATCAGACCATGAAAGCTGTTGCAAAACTAAATAGTATGTTTACCGTTTTTAGAAGTTATAACAAGTCCGAAATGCTACAAAATTCTATAAATTTATCTAAATATCTTCGTTTTTCTATTACAGACAAAAAAGTGTCATCGTGGATTGCACAAGGTAATGGAAGAGCAAAAGATGGCAATGATATTACCTCAACTGGTTTAATTAAAATGTTGCTTTTAAGTGGTCAAAAAAACATTAAAGAAGCAATAGCAGAATTAAATATCGTAGTATCTACTATAGCATTTGAATACGAACCATGCGCTTTCGAAAAAGCAAACGAATTAAGTACCATAGATAAAGAAGGATCCTACTCAAAAACAAAATTTGAAAATATAAATAGTATTGTTAAAGGCATAAAAGATTATAAAGGAAATGTAAAGCTGGTATTTGAAAAACTAGATTTAAACAATATTAAATTTACAAACAATCGAAAAAAAGACGCCATTGCGATTGCCAAAGAAATAGATCGCGTTGTCTATAGAAACTACCAACTTTACAAAACAAATTATATGGCATACGATTTGCTGTATGGAGACCAGAAATACAACAGACATTACAGTGTAAAAGAACTAGAAAGTTTTAAAAAACACATAGCAAAAGCAGAAAATGAAGATATTTATTACAAACTGCTAAAAATATATGTAACACCAATTGTAAACAAAGAAAATTTGGTACAAGAACTTCTTAGTTAAAAATAGTATATCATAAACAAAAATTAAAATAACCCAAAAACAAAAACAATGAAAAGAATAATTATAGCATTACTTCTATTAGCAACTACATATACATTTGCACAAAAAACCTTATCCAAAGATTACGATTATAAAGTAAGTACACCTTATAAAGTTGTCGATGCTAGAAGTAAAGAATATTTCAGTAATGGAAAAGAAGTACTTGGTGTTAAAATTAAAGCCAACAAAAATCAAGTATTATTACAAAAATATAATACGGAAGGAATGAAGGAAATAGGCAAACAAGTGTACAATGACTTGCCAAAAAACTTTATTTACGAAGGTGTCATACAAGCACAAGACCACTATTATTTTTTCTACTCTTCATGGACTGGTAGAAAAACGAAACATGAACGTTTATTTTATAGAGAAATTGATTTTGATAAAGGTACTTTTAAAGGAGAATCAAAACAAATAATTGACCACGATGGTAAATTAGTTAATTTCTTTAATTATAGAAAAATATTTTATGGATGGAGTGCTTTTAATAACTTTGCTGGTACTACAAAATTTGACTTAATGACCTCAGACGATGAGTCAAAAATACTCGTACAATACAGAAAAAAACCAAAAGTAAGAAAAGATACAAAAAGTTGGGATATCATTAATGTTGCTGTTTTTGATATTTCGATGAACAATCTATGGAAAAAACAATACACGATGCCTTACACAGAGCGTAGAATGGATTTTATGGATAATATGATTGATAATGAAGGGAAAATTTTCATGGTAACTAAAGTGTATCACGATAATAGCAATAAAGATAAAAAGAAACGAAAAGATAAAAAAGCAAACTACCATATCGAGTTATTTGAATTGAGTAATACCTTAGATAAAATTAAAACTTCTAAAATAAGTTTAGATGATAAATTTATAAATGGCGTATCAATGTATCAATCAAAAAACAAAGAAATTCTTATCGCTGGATTTTATAATAAAGGTAATACAAAAACTAAAGGTGGTCATTTGGCAGTTTCAAGAAAAACAACTTCGGATGGTTTGTATACTTATAAAATAAATGAAAATGGAGAATTAGCCGACAAGCATTTTTATGAAATTCCGTTAGAAATTATTAACCAATATGCAAGTAAGAGAACCAAAAAGAAGAACAAGAAAAAAGGAAATGTAGAATATCAAGGTTTGCAGTTAAATCAATTAATTTTTGGTGAAGATAACAGCATTACTTTAGTTGGAGAAGTAGATTATATAGTTACACACTATAAATCGGCAATGGGAGGTCTTACAAAAACAGGACAAGCAACATATACCTTTCATTATGAAGATATTTTAATAACAAAAATTAATCCAAATGGAGAATTAGCATGGATGAAAAAAATTCCAAAAAACCAAAAAGGAAATAAAGGAAAAGGCGGAATGTCTTACTCTTATTTTAATGCAAACGGAAATCATTATTTAATCTACCTAGACAATGTAAAGAATTTTAATTTATCGATAGATAAAAGACCTGCACTACACATGGACGGTAAAGGTGGTTACTTAACCGCAATGAAAATTAACGATGAAACAGGAGAAGCTGTTAAAGGATCTGTTTTAGATTTTAGAAGAATTAAAGGAGATATTGTAGCATATCAATTTAATACCGATAGAATCGTAAAAATAAAAGAAAACGAATTTTTTGTAGAAGTATACAAAAAGAAAAAAGAAGATGTTTTCTTAAAAACAGAAATGAAAAAATAATACAATAAAGCAAATAATGGATGAGGAATCTCATCCATTATTTACAAGAATAATAAATAAAAACCATGAAAAAAATAATTACCATAGTACTACTATTAGCAGTTACATTTACATTTGCACAAGTAACACTATCTCCAGATTACGACTATAAAGTTAGCGAACCTTATAAAGTGGTTGATGCTAGAAGTAAAGAATATTTTAGTAACGGCAAAAGTGTTTTATCTTTAAAAGTAAAACCGAAAAAAAATCAAATTCTTTTGCAAAAGTACGATGTGCAAAACATGAAAGAAATTGGTAAAAAGTACTATAACGATTTACCTAAAAACTTTGTATATGAAGGTTTAGTTGAAGCTCAAGGCAAGTATTATTTCTTTTATTCTTCTTGGACAGGAAGAAAAACCAAACACGAAAGGTTATTTGTTCGTGAAATTGATTTTAAAAGTGGAACTTTTAAAGGAGAAGCAAAAAAAATAATTGACCACGATGGTAAATTAGCAGAATTTTTTGATACAAACAGCGGTATGTCCTTTTTTGGAGGTTATGGTAATATTGGCTTAGTTCCTAAATTTGATTTTCTAGTTTCCGATGATGGTTCTAAAATTCTTATTCAATATCGTAAAAAACCAACAGTAAGAAAAGATACTAAAAGTTGGGATATTATTGCTGTAAATGTATACGATATGGATTTAAACAAAATTTGGTCGAAAACATATACCATGCCTTATACAGAACGTAGAATGAATTTCATAGACAATTTAATTGACAATGATGGAAATACATTTATGCTTACCAAAATATTTCATGACGATAGTAATAAAGATAAAAAGAAACGAAAAGATAAAAAAGCAAACTATCATATCGAACTTTTTGAGTTGAATAATACGACGGATAAAATTAAAACTTCCAAAATAAATTTGGACGATAATTTTATTAACGGAATAAGTATGTACCAGTCTACTAACAAAGAAATTCTTTGTGCAGGTTTTTATAATAAAGGCAAAATTTTAAGTAACTCGGATGGTTTATTCACTTATAAAATTAACCAAAATGGAGAACTTACTGATAAAAAATACTACGAGATACCTTTAGAAATACTAAACCAGTACGAAAGAAAAAAAGTTAAAAAGAAAAACAAAAAAAAGAATAAAAAAGGAAAAGCAGAAGCATATTCTCTCGAATTAAAAAATGTAATATATCACGATGATAATAGTCTTACTTTAATAGGAGAAAAGGATTATATCGAATCACATACTTATTTTACAAAAAACGGTACAAGAACAACCATTTCATATCATTATGATGATATTTTAATTTCAAAAATTAGTGCTGATGGAGCACTTACTTGGATGAAAAAAATACCAAAAAGACAAATTGGTCGTAAAGGAAAAGGCGGAATGTCTTATTCTTACTTTAATGCCAATGGAAACCATTATTTAATATATTTAGACAATGTAAAAAATATCGAACTGCCTTTTGATAAAAAACCAGCAATCCATTCCGATGGTAAAGGTGGTTATTTAACTGCCGTTAAAATTGACGATCAAACTGGTGCTATTGAAAAAGGTTCTATCTTAGATTTTAAAAGAATTAAAAGAAAAATTAAAGCATATCAATTTAATACCGATAGAATCGTAAAAATAAAAGAAAACGAATTTTTTGTAGAAGTATACAAAAAGAAAAAAGAAGATGTTTTCTTAAAAATAGAAATGAAAAAAATAATACAATAAAGCAAATAATGGATGAGGAATCTCATCCATTATTTACAAGAATAATAAATAAAAACCATGAAAAAAATAATTACCATAGTACTACTATTAGCAGTTACATTTACATTTGCACAAGTAACACTATCTCCAGATTACGACTATAAAGTTAGTGAGCCTTATAGAGTAGTTGATGCTAGAAGTAAAGAATATTTTAGTGATGGCAAAAGTGTTTTATCTTTAAAAGTAAAACCGAAAAAAAATCAAATTCTTTTGCAAAAGTACGATGTGCAAAACATGAAAGAAATTGGTAAAAAGTACTATAACGATTTACCTAAAAATTTTGTATATGAAGGGTTAGTTGAAACTCAAGGCAAGTATTATTTCTTTTATTCTTCATGGTCAGGAAAAAAAACAAAACAAGAAAGATTATATTATAGAGAAATTGATTTTAAAAGTGGGACTTTTAAAGGAGAAGCGAAAAAATTAATTGATTATAATGGACGGTTAACCAATTTTTATAGAACTAAAAGCTATCATTTTACTCTAGGTATGAAAAATGAAAATGTTCCAAAATTTAATATACTAGTTTCAAAAGATAAATCTAAAATCCTAATTCAATATCTTAAAAAATTAGAAGGAAAAGAAGTGTTAGATATTATCGATGTAAATGTATTTGACATATCATTTAACAAAATATGGTCAAAAACATATACGATTCCATATCATTGGAGAAAAATGACAATGGTAGATAACCTTATTGATAATGAAGGAAATATTTTTATGCTAACAAGTATAATGAATAAATCCAAAAAAGGAGAAGAGTATTATCATTTAGAATTGTTTAAAATGAATAACAATCTAAATAAAATTGCCATAACTCCAATACAATTAGATAATATTTTTATCGATATAGTTATACTCAATCAACTAAATAAAAAAGAATTAATATTGGCAGGTTATTATCAAAATACAGTTGATAATAATGGTCCTAATGGTTTTTTTATTCAAAAAATAAGCAAAACAGGAGAATTAATATCTAATAAAAAATATGAAATTTCAGCTGAAATTATTAACCAATATAAAAGAAAAGCTATTAAGAAGAAAAAGGGAAAACCCTACGATGAGTTCGCAATAAATCATATTATTATTAATACAGACAATAGTATAACAATTGTTGGCGAAGCATACTATTCATACTCAGTATCTTCTCCAGATGGAGGATATTCATTACACTACTATAATGATATTTTAGTTTCAAAAATAAAACCAAATGGAGATTTAGACTGGATAAAAAAAATTCCTAAGCGCCAGAGAGGGAGTAATAATGGACAAGGCGGTATGTCATACACTTATTTTAAAAGAAACGACAATCTCTATTTTACCTATATAGATAATATTAAAAATTACTGTTGTCCGATAAAACCCAAAATTAGTTAAAATCATGCTTCTAACTCAATAAAATGGTTAAAAATTTGATTTTTCAAAAAGTAAGCCCCTTGTTTTTAGGTTGGATAAAAATTG
>JALSLK010000113.1 GCA_026988355.1 Flavobacteriaceae bacterium | reverse complement strand
TCAAACGTTACAGCAAGAGAACCTTTAGATTATCTAGAACAAATAACACAAGTAACCATACCGCCATATAGTACAAGTGTAACTGTAAATGTAATAACAAACGACGATAATTTAACCGAAGATATAGAAACTTTAAATTTAAATGGATTAGTAACTACACTAAATACAGTAAATATTAATCCAGTAGGAATAGGAACAATTTTGGATAACGATACACCAAATTTATTTTCGCCAAACGATGATGGAATTAGCGATGAATTTGAAGTACTAAGTTTATATGCGTATCCAAAATTTAAAATGCAAATATTTGATCGTTGGGGAAGTCAAGTTTTTGATTATGAAAATAACGAACGAACACAACCAATTTGGTGGAATGGAAAATGGAAAAACAATCCAGTACCAGAAGGAGTATACTATTATACAATAGATTATAATGATGGAAAATCGAAACCAAAATCAGGATTTATTCAATTAATACGATAAAGAAGATGAAGAAGATAAAGAATACAATCGTTGCTTTTGTACTGTTTTTAAGTTTACAATCTCATGCACAGCAAAGTCCACATTATACACAATACATGTATAATATGAATATTTTAAATCCAGCTTATGCAGGAGCAAGAGCAGATTTAAGTATAGGTTTGTTAGCACGTAAGCAATGGGTTGGGATAGAAGGAGCACCAGAAACACAAACCTTTTCGGCAAATGCAAGAACCATTAATGGCGTAGGTTTAGGATTGTCTGTAGTACATGATAAATTAGGATTAGCAGACGCTACAAATTTTAATGTAGATATGTCGTATACTTTGGTAACATCAATCTATTCGAGATTGGCATTTGGACTTAAAGGAGGTTTTTCTACATATTCCAATAATTTAAGTCAAGGAATAACACCAGATAATAATAGTAATGGAGATTTATCAGGAATATATCCAAATTTTGGACTAGGAGCATTTTATTATAATCAAGAGTTTTATGTAGGATTATCGATTCCACAATTGTTTAAAACGCCCGAATTTAAGATAGATAATAATACATATAGTGGAGGAATAAGTAAAAAATTAAATTACTTTGCAACCTTTGGGTACGTATTTAATCTAAACGAAAAAGTTAAATTTAAACCATCTACATTAATAAAATTATCTACAGATTTGCCATTATCGGTAGATATAAATGCAAATGTATTGTACAATAAAAAAGTAGAATTTGGCGTTTCCTATCGTTATAATGATTCTGTTCACGGTATGGTAGCATTATTATTTAATGAAAACATACGAATAGGTTATGCGTACGATCATACCTTAACTAAATTAGGTAATTTTAATAGCGGAACACACGAAATTATGCTACTTTTTGATATAGGATTTAAAAAACGAGGTAGATGGTTAAATGATAGTTCGTGTTATTTTTAGCATTACGAAATAACACCACTACCAACTAATTCATCTTCTAGATACCAAGCAACAAATTGTCCTTCGGTAATGGCAGATTGTTTATTCTCAAATAAAACATACAAACCATCTTTTGTTTTGTATAAGGTTGCATTCTCTAAGGGCTGTCTGTATCTTATTCTAGCTTTTACGTTTAAATTCTCGCCTTGTTTTAAACTTAAATCAGGTCTAATAAAATGCAATTCATCGTTAGAAACAAATAAACATTTGCGATACAAACCAAAGTGATTTTTACCTTCGCCAGTATAGATAGTATTCGTCTCAACATCCGTTTCAATAACAAATAAAGGTTCTTTTGTACCACCAACTGCTAAACCTTTGCGTTGTCCTTTAGTAAAATAATGTGCACCTTGGTGTTTTCCAACAATTTTACCATCTTCGATAGTGTATTTATACTTAGATGCCAAAAAAAACAATTCCTCTTCTTTAGATTCAAATTTAGGAATTGATTGGTTGTAAATAGGAGAATCTTTTGGAATTGTTAGAATATTTCCTTCTTTTGGTTGTAATTTTTGTTGTAAAAAATCAGGCAAACGGACTTTACCAATAAAGCATAGACCTTGAGAATCTTTTTTGTCGGCAGTAATTAAATCCAATTTCGAGGCTATTTTTCTAACCTCAGGTTTGGTTAATTCGCCAATAGGAAATAATGTTTTTGATAATTGCTCTTGAGATAACTGGCAAAGAAAATAAGATTGGTCTTTGTTCGAATCTTTTCCAGCCAATAAACGATACATTTCTTTTCCATTTATATTTGTGGTATCTTTTCTACAATAATGACCAGTTGCTACAAAATCGGCACCTAAATCTAATGCAATTTTTAAAAAAACGTCAAATTTTATTTCACGGTTACATAAAACATCGGGATTAGGAGTTCTTCCAATTTTATATTCATGAAACATATAATCAACAATACGTTCTTTATACTGTTCACTTAAATCGACAACTTGAAATGGGATATTTAATTTTTCAGCAACAAGCATAGCATCATTACTATCTTCTAACCAAGGACATTCATTAGAAATTGTAACAGAGTCATCGTGCCAATTTTTCATAAAAAGACCAATAACTTCATATCCTTGTTGTTGTAGCAAATATGCTGCAACACTCGAGTCTACACCACCAGAAAGACCAACTATTACTCTTTTATTACGATTCAATTGTTATTTGTTTTATTTGACAAAAATACAAAAAAAAGCTACCATAGGTTACTGTCTTAAGACAAATGCACTTTGGTAGCCAACTAACAACTATTTTTAAATTTACTTCTAAAGTAAATTATACTTTATACCTGAATATGGTACAAATATATAACTAAAATAGAATACTAAAAAAGGGGAAAAACCCCCTTTTTTTATTTTAGGTATTTATACGTGTATTTTTAATTACAAACAACCTTTAATAATGCTTTGTACAACATCAGGATTCAGTAATGTAGAAATATCTCCTAAGTTATCCATTTCTTTAGAAGCAATTTTTCTTAATATTCTACGCATTATTTTACCACTTCTTGTTTTAGGTAAACCTTTAACGAATTGAATTTTATCGCATTTTGCAATTGGACCAATATGTTTGGAAATCAGTTTGTTAATATCTGCTCGTATGCTGTCATTTCCATTAATTCCATCGTGTAATATTACATAAGCGTATAAGGCATTTCCTTTAATGTTGTGTGGAAATCCAACCACAGCAGACTCTACAATTTCGCTAAGTTCATTAATTGCATTTTCAATGGGAGCAGTTCCTAAGTTATGTCCAGAAACTATCACAACATCATCAACACGACCAGTTATTCTATAAAAGCCATTTGCGTCACGTAGAGCACCATCGCCAGTAAAGTATTTGTTTTTATAGGTAGAAAAATAGGTATCTTTATAGCGTTTATGGTTGCCATAAATTGTTCTAGCCATTGATGGCCACGGAAATTTTATAGCCAATCGACCTTCAGCAGGATTTTTTGTTATTTCATTACCATTGTCATCCATTAAAACAGGTTGAATTCCTATCATTGGTAGTGTAGCAAATGTAGGCTTTTGTGGTGTTATACCAGCCAAAGACGAAATCATCATTGCTCCAGTTTCTGTTTGCCACCACGTATCTACAATAGGACAATTTCCTTTTCCGATATGGGTATCATACCAATGCCAAGCTTCTTCATTTATAGGTTCGCCAACAGTTCCAAGAACTTTTAAAGAAGATAAATCGTGTTTGTTTACCATTTCGATAGGGAATTTTTCTAACGCTCTTATGGCAGTTGGAGCAGTATAAAACAGGTTTACTTTATGTTTTGCTACAACTTCCCAAAATCGTCCACCATCAGGAAAAGTAGGAATACCTTCAAACATTACGGTAGTGGCACCTTGTAGAAGAGGACCATAAATAATATAGCTATGGCCAGTAATCCAACCAATATCTGCCGTACACCAATAAATATCTCCTTTATTATATTGAAAGACATTTTGAAATGTAAACGCAGTATTTACCATATAACCAGCAGATGTATGTACCATACCTTTAGGTTTACCAGTAGAGCCAGAAGTATATAATATAAATAACAAATCTTCTGCATCCATGATTTCTGGCTCTGCTGTTATTGCAACATTTCGGATTTCATTGTGCCACCATTTTTGTTGCTTTTTTAATTTAATATCCGATTTTATGCGTTGTAAAACAATAGTAGTTTCGATACTAGAAGACATTTCTAAAGCAGCATTAGCTATGGTTATTAAGTCGATGGTTTTAGTTCCTCTAAAAGCACCATCGGCAGTAAGTAATATATTACATTTAGCATCGTCAATTCTACTTGCAAGTGCTTTAGAAGAAAAACCAGCAAAAACAACAGAATGTACTGCGCCAATTCGAGCACATGCTAAAACTGCAATTGCTAATTCTGGAACCATAGGCATGTATAAGCAAATTCGATCTCCTTTTTTAGCTCCATTATTTTTTAAAACATTAGCAAATTGACAAACTTTCGTGTGCAGTTCTTTATACGATAGTTTAATGGAATCTTCGTTTGGATTATTTGGCTCCCAAATAATGGCAATTTTATCGCCATTTTGTTCCAAATGTCTATCCAAGCAATTTTCTGTAATATTTAGTTTTGCATTTTTGAACCATGTAATTTTTGGAATAGAAAAATCGTAATCTAAAACTTCGTCCCATTTTTGTTTCCATTTAAAATTGGTAGCAATATCCGCCCAAAAAGTTGCAGGATCTTGTATTGATTTCTGATAATAAGAACGATATTGTTCCTCTGAAGATATATTAAATTCCATTATATTGATTTAAAAAAATGAAATATAGGAATAAAATTAGAGATTAAAAAAAAATTACGATAAGGTGTATAAAAAAAGCTACCAAAGTTATGTATATAATAACATAAACTGTTTGGCAGCCAACTAACAACTATTTTTTTTAAAAGGGATTTTCATAACATTTTCCCACTCCATTTAGGCTGTGGCAAAGGTAAGTTTAAATTAATATACCAAAAAAGGGGATTTTTCCCCTTTTTTTAATTAGTTCAAAATGTTATAAAAAAAGAAAATGTAATTAAGAGTTTAACTGTTGATAATAAACAGTTTAAAGCGATATAATTTGTATGTATTGTGATAAATTTTATCTTTAAAAATCAATAGTGTCCTAAATAAATTTAAGGTTATAAATCTACCTTGATTCTATTAGGCTACAACACTATTTTACTAATTTTAAAAAAAGAACCCCTTAAGTCACTGTTTTTGGTGGTCTTTTTTCTGGTTTTATAAATGGTTCGTCTAACCATTTTTGCAAATCAATTTTCACAAACAGATTTAATCTAATAAAAGCAACTAAGTTTGATAAATACCATTTGTATTTCGATATTTCTTTTAAATATTTAAGTACTAAAATAGTAATCATTGCTGTCCAAATTTGAATCATAACGGCATTTTGACTTGTACCAATAAAAGATTTAATATGTAGCAATTGTTTTATTTCTCTAAAGAAAATTTCAATCTGCTAACGACTTTTGTACAGTTCACTTATAGTATTTGCTGTCCAAGTCATTTGATTTGTTATCACTTCAATAACTTGCTTGTTTTGATTGTCCCAAATTGCGACACGTCTTAATTTGTTTGGATATTTTTCTTTTGTTTGCAGACCAGTTAGTTTAATAATCTCATCTTTAATAATGTGTTGATGTCTTTCTTTTGGCAAGTTATTCTCCTTTATGAATACGAATTTAATGTTGTCTTTATGTCGAATAACAAAAAAGATACTTTTGCTGTCCCAAATATTTAAAAGGTAAAAATCATTGTAAAATCTATCTGCAACAATAACACTATTTTTGAGTAATGGTATATCGTACGCTCCTTTATTGTCCGCTGTTTTACCATCTGTAATATTAACGTATGTAGGTAAATTAGCATCATAATCAAGTAGTGTGTGCATTTTTACTGCTCCTTTTTT
>JALSLK010000112.1 GCA_026988355.1 Flavobacteriaceae bacterium | reverse complement strand
AGAAAAAGAATTAGAAAACGTACAATTACGAGCAGATAAAAAAAAGCAGCAATTTATTTTATTAGGAGTATTAGGAGCGTTTATAGCATTTTTAATCGTCGGTTTTTTAAGTTATATGAATCTACAAAGAAAAAGAGAATTAGCAGAGAAAGAAAAAGAATTAGGGCATCAAAAAGTAATGGCATTAATAAAAGAACAAGAATTGCACTCTATGGATGCTATGATAGAAGGACAAGAAAAAGAAAGAAAAAGAATCGCAGAAGATTTACACGATAATTTAGGAAGTAAATTAGCAGTATTAAAGTTACAGTTTGATAGTTTCGTAGATTTAGCAGAAGAGAAAAAAGATTTTGAACAAATAAAAAGATTAAAAAAGACCGAAAGATTGTTAGATGACACCTACAATACGGTAAGAAGTATGTCACATGTAGAAAATGAAGATGGAATTATTTCCAGACAAGGATTGGTTGAATCTGTAAAAGTTTTGGCAGAAAACATATCCATGGCAAACAAAACAGAAATTCAAGTAATCGATTTTGGATTAGATGTACCAATAAATAGTGCAATAGAAATAGGAGTTTTTAGAATTATACAAGAATTAGTAACCAATATTGTAAAACATTCTAATGCAAATAAAGCAACGATAGATTTAACGTTATTTGATGATGTTTTAGGCGTTATAGTTGCAGATGATGGAGTAGGTTTTAATGTAGATGTAAAAAAAGTATCGAATTCTGGAATGGGACTCGGAACAATTGAAGAAAGAATAAAAAGATTAAACGGACACCTTACCGTAGATTCAAAACAAGGAAGAGGTACAACAATAATAATTGAACTGCCAATAAGTAACCAAATTTAAAAAATAATAAAATGATAAAAGTAGTTTTTGCCGAAGACCACCAAGCACTAATTGATGGAGTAGAATCTTTTTTCGAATACAATAAAAATATAGAAATTATAGGAACTGCTGCCAATGGAAAAGAACTGTTAGATTTGGTGGAAAAATTAAAACCAGATGTTGTTATTACAGATATACGAATGCCAATTATGGACGGAATAACCGCAACAGCAAAAATTAAAAGTAAATATCCTAATATAAATGTATTGGCTTTTTCTATGTTTGATCAGCCAAAAGCAGTAAATCAAATGTTAGCAGCAGGAGCTCACGGTTATATACTTAAAAATTCTGGATTAAAAATAATGATAGAAGCAATTAAAGCAGTTGCAAAAGGGAAAAAATATTTTGATCCAAATGTGTTATTAAATTTAGAAAAAGATAAAAGTGGAAGAAACAAAAAAAGACAAAAAAAAGGAGTACTATCACGAAGAGAGAAAGAAATAATGTTATTAATTGCAGAAGGTAAAAAATCAATAGAAATTAGTGAAACCTTATTTATTACGAAATATACTGTAGATACACATCGTAAAAATATGATACGAAAATTAGGACTAGCATCAAATACAGATCTTATGAAAATTGCTGTAGAAAGAAAGTACGAGTTCGAATAATATATAGATAGGAGCGCAATAATAAATTTCACACAGTTTTTTTATTTTTTTAACAGATATTTTTGCATAATGTGTTAATTTGCACCAAAATTAACATCCATGAAATTTAATGTAATAATAATATTAATAAGCTTTTTTATACTTACCTCTTGTAATGAAGAGTACGAACTTAAATTAGAAACCCCAAAAGAACTTAAAGGAAACGGAAAATTTACAGCAAATGTTATTGAAAAAAATAATAAACCAATAGATTCAGTTTTATATTCTCTAAATGGAAAAAAATTAAAGAAAACAAAAACATTCGACTTGTCCAATAAAAGATTAGGAAAACATGTAATAACAGCAATAGTTTTTTATGGAAAAAAGAATAAAAAATTAACAAATACCATAATACATTTAGCAAAGAATAAACCTGCAATTTATAATTACGAAATAGTAAAAGAATATCCACACGATTCGAAAGCATTTACACAAGGTTTAGAATATTACAAAGGATTTTTATACGAAAGTACAGGGCAATATAAAAAATCTTCTCTTCGAAAAGTAGTATTAGAAACAGGCGAAGTAGTAAAAAAGATAGATTTAGAAGCAAAGTATTTTGCAGAAGGGATGACCATAAAAAATAATAAAATCTACCAATTAACTTGGCAGAGTAACGAAGGATTTATCTACGATTTAGAAACTTTTAAATATGAAAAAAGTTTTGGTTATGGACAAAGTGTAGAAGGTTGGGGATTAACACACAATGAAAGCCATTTAATAAAAACCGATGGAACAGAAAGAATGTGGTTTTTAAATCCAGAAACATTAAAAGAAGAGCGATTTATCGAAACTTATAGCGATAAAAGAAAAGTAGAAAAATTAAATGAGTTGGAATTTATTAACGGAGAAATTTATGCAAATGTTTGGCAGAAAAATATTATTCTAATAGTAAATCCTAAAAATGGAGCAATAGATGGAATATTAAATTTAAATGGATTGCAATCTAAAGCAGGGCAAAAAGGAGAAGATAATGTTTTAAACGGAATAGCATACGATAAAGAAAATGATCGCCTATTTGTAACTGGTAAAAATTGGAATACATTATTTGAAATTAAAGCAATAAAAAAGCAATAATTAAGAAATTAAACGGTTTGCTTATTAATAGATTACAAAAAAAATAGATAGTACCCAAAACATAACGATAATAATTAACATGCGACACAAACATACATTATTACTACTATTAATAATAACTGCATTAGGCGCATGTCGTAAAGATTTTGATACAATACCAAGTAATGGAAATTTAACCTTTTCTAAAGATACCGTTTTTTTTAATCGTGTATTTGATGATATAAGCTCAAGTACGCATAGATTTACGGTAAAAAATAATAGTGATAATGATATCACAATACCAAATATAATGTTAGAAAGAGGAGAAAATTCATTTTACAGATTAAATATAGATGGAATAAATGGAAAATTATTTCAAGATATAGATATTTTAGCAAAAGATAGTATATATGTATTTGCAGAAGTAACCGTAGATTTTAATCAAGTAACCGATGTCGATTTTATGTATAGAGATAAAATTTTATTTGATGTAGGAACAAATACACAAAAAGTAGAATTGGAGTCGCTAGTGTTAGATGTAAATTTAATACGGCCAAGTAGAACCGCATTAGATGAAGGCTTTGTATACGAACAAATTGTATTAGGACAAGATTCCGAAGGAAATGACATAAGCTTAAGAGGAACTAATTTGTTAGACAATACAACATGGCAAAATAACAAACCATATTTAATTTATGGATATGTAGGAGTGCCACAAGGAAAAACACTAACGATAGATGCAGGAGTAAAACTGTATTTCCATCAAAATTCAGGAATAATAGTGCAACAAGGAGCCTCCATAATAGTAAATGGAGAACAATCAACAACAGAAGAATTAGAAAATCAAGTAGTATTTCAAGGAGATCGTTTAGAAGAAAATTATGAAGAAGTGGCAGGACAATGGGGAACGATTTGGTTTAGAGAAGGAAGTGAGAATTCTGTTTTTAACCATGTAACCGTTAAAAATGCAACGATTGGTTTATTAGTAGATTCTAATGCAGAAACAACAAACGAAACGTTACAACTAAACAACACACAAGTATATAATACAACAAGTTTTGGACTTTTAGCAAGAAATGCACAAGTTACTGCAAAAAATGTTGTTATAGCAAATAATGGAAGAGCATCATTTTCTGCAATGTTAGGAGGTACATACAATTTTTTACATACAACATTAGCAAATTATTGGAGAGGATCAAATAGGCAAAATCCAACTTTAATGTTAAGCGATTCCTTTGAAACACAAACCACATTATTTGTGGCAAAATTACAAGCAAATTTTACAAATTGTATTATTTATGGAAATCAAAATATAGAATTTTCTTTAGAAAATAAGGACTTAGGGACAGCATTTAATTACCAATTTAAAAATTGTTTGATAAAGTTTAACGATGTAAATAATCAATTTATAGATAATGTCTTATATAATTTTGATAATGCAAGTTTGTATTCAAATAATAGATATAACCAAAATCCAGATTTCTTAAATGCAGATACATCCTTAGGAAGAATGAACTTAATAATAGGAGATGATTCGTTTGCAAATAACCAAGCAAATGTATCGGTTATACCAGATTTACCAAACCATATATTAGAGAAAGATATCTTAGGAGTAGATAGAACAATACCATTCGATATAGGAGCATATCAACATATTACTTTTCCGTAAATTTTTGCCAATTTAAGTTGGTATTAGAAACGCATACTTATTTTAGCATTTAAAACTCTACCAGAAAGAAAATTAGGAATCGCATAAGAGCGTTTTGAAGAAACATCCCTAACCCAAGTATTAGTTATAGAATTTTTTACATCAAACATATTAAACAATTCAATACCGATACTTAATTCCTTAAATTTATTAAGCCATTTTTTTTCGGATTTTTTATTGAAATCAATAAGGATATAATGCATTCCAATATCAGATCTAAAATAATCTCTTAATCTACTTTGGTAAATATAAGGATCCGCATACGAAGGAGAACCACCAGGAACACCAGTATGATAAACCATATTTAGATACATTTTAAAATTTTGGTTTTTAGGAAGGTAATCTTGAAATAAAACAGCAAATTTTAAACGTTGATCCGTAGGTCGATAGATAGAGCCTTTATTGTCAATATTTTCTTTAGTTTGTAATAAACCAAAAGTAAAGTAAGACTCAGTTCCAGGAACAAATTCACCACTTATTCTAGCATCTAAGCCAACAGCATAAGCAGTTGCGTTATTATTAGCAGCATATCTTATCTGTACATTGTCAATTGTAAACGGATTTACATTAGTTAGTTTTTTATAATAAACTTCGGTAAGCAATTTAAAAGGTCTTTCCCATAATTTAAAATTGTAGTTATTCCCTAATACAAAATGAATAGATTGTTGCGCTTTAACATTACTATTTACAAATCCATTAGCATCTCTTAACTCTTTGTAAAAAGGAGGTTGATGGTAATAACCAGCAGCAATTCTAAAAAGCATGTCTTTTTTCCAGTTAGGTTTAATGGCAAATTGAGCTCTTGGACTAAAAACGGTTTGTGAAAAAAACACATCAGTGCCAGTAGTTCCGCTTACAGACCAATTCTGGCTACGAACACCAAGATTCAACCAAATTTTGTGGTCATTAATATATGTTTCTCTGCTCCATTGAGCAAAGCCAGAAAGACGGTTTATTTTTATGTGGTTGGTAGCTCTAACATCTGTAAAAGGAATTATAGGACCAGTATAAGGAGTATACGGTTGGTCATTATTATTTCCAATTAAATCAGGCGGACGTACAGAGAAACCAGCAGAATCTATAACTTCCCATTCAATAATTCTATCCTTAATGTCTTCGTGTTGGAATTTAATGCCAAATTCAAATAAATCAACCATATCATCTTTAACAGATTTGTATTCTGCTTTAAGATTCACATTATTAATTAAAGCATCTAAGTCGTTTCTTGCATGGTCTAGCTGTGAGCCAATAGATTGAGGAAACTCCACACTTCCAAAATTATCCGAGCCAAAATCGGCATTAACTTCTCCAATACTATAAAAAGCATTAATGTCATAGTGTTCTTCTTCTTGTGTATTGTAACTAGATGTTGTTAGATTTAATTTTAATTTGTCGGTTACATTATATTCTATTTTAATAGCACCAAATACAGTTTGATATCTATCAATTTCTTTTCCTAAATAATTAACCACTAATGCTTTTGGATCGGAAACTAATCCAAAATTAGTGACTCTAGAAAAAGGAGTGAACTCGTAATTATTAACAGAGAGATTACCTAAAAAGTCAATATTTAATTTATCAGAAATTTTGTAAGACAAATAAGTTTGAACATCGGTAAAACTTGGTTTGTAGTTACTTTCAATATCTTTCGAGTTAACAATTAAACTATTATTTCTATATCTGGCACCTAATAAAAAGGAGAGATTTTTATTTTTTAGCATTTTACCTTCTATTGTAGTATTAATACCAAGTAAACTAGCGTCTAATTTTACGGCAAATTTATGAGGTTTTCTATAAGTAATATCTAATACCGAAGATAATTTATCTCCATATTTAGCTTTAAAACCGCCAGAAGAAAAAGCAACATTTTTGGTTAAATCGGCATTTACAAAACTCAAACCTTCTTGTTGTCCAGAACGCACTAAAAAAGGTCTATATACCTCAATGCCATTTACATAAACTAGATTTTCGTCGTAGTTACCACCTCGAACATTGTATGTAGAACTTTCGCCACCACCACTATTGTTTACGCCAGAACCAATCGTTTTAATCAAATCAGAAACACCATCATTTATCGTTGGAATATTTTTAATTTCATCTTTTTTTAATATTTCAATACCTTCGGCTTGTTTCTTTTCTTCAATTTTCTTTTTAGCATTTACAATAATTTCATTTACATTTTCGGTTTTAAGGCTCAATTTAGGCGAAAATGTAGAAGTGCCATCTTTTCTAACATTTAATTTTTTAGTATATGTATTAAATGAAATGTGACTATAGATAAGTGTGATTTTTCTACTTTTTGGAACCGTAATTTTTAATTGATAAGCACCATATTTATCCGAGATAGTTCCATTATTTTTATATTTTATAGTTACATTCTCAATAGGTTTGTTATTTTTATCTTTTACAGTACCTTTAATAGTAGCTGTTTGCGAAAAAAGTATGCTTGTAGAGCATAATAAAAATATAGTTAGGAAGTATGTTTTCAAGGTAATTTTATGTTTACTAGCTTTGTTATGGTTTATGAAATGAATCTATAAAAAAATCAAAATTCTTATTTCCTATAAAACGTTGCAATATACACTTTAGTATTATTAAGTTGATCAGAAACAACAACTTTTAACGTATGTTTATTGCCAGATAATTTTTGAGTAAATTTAGAATCGTTAAAGTCATAAGTTAAAATACCAGTTTTTGGTTCAAATTCCATTAAAATCCATTTACCATCAATCGTAGCTCTATAACTTTTTATACCAGATAAATCATCGGATATTCTAATTTTTAGAAATCTAAAATTCGTTAAATTTTGACCACTTTTAAAACCTTTTGGCGTAATTTTAGGTTTATTATAATCCGAAGCAAGTTTGTAATTACCAAGTATCCTTGTTTTAGCATACAGTTTGTTTTTGTTTCTTTTAGTACTTACATAGCTTACATAGCCGTTTTTATTAACTCTGCCAATAAATAATTTTCTTCGCTCATTAATTGGATATTGTGAAACATCAAACGTAAGTGTAAATGATTTGTGCATCGGAATTGTTTTATCGTGTACAGATGCGATACCGTTTTTATACGAAAAATTAAAATCAACATCTTCGTAAAAACTATATTTAGGTATAGCAATAGTAACATTTTCTATGGTAACTTTATTAAAATCGCTTCTAACAAAATGATGCGAAGTCTTTTTTTCTTCTTTTTGAAATACAATTTCTTGCTCTTTACCTTCAATAGGTATTATTAGTTTTGTTTTATTCCCTTCTAAATCACTAGCAACAACTTCAATGGTATAATTTAAGCCGTCTTTAATATAGATGTATCCATTGTTTAAGACATCATCGTAAATACTAAGTTTATTATTTGGTACAATAAAGCATTTTTGAATACGAACTCTATTTCTCATGTAGTGCGGATAATCTACTAAGAGATTTATATACTTACCCTCAGCAAAAGAAAAAGTTTCTAATTTATGTTGGTATACTTTTTCTTTATTAACGAATAGTTCTAATTTGTAAAGACCATTTTTATTCATAGCATCATCTAATCTGTCAAAAGCCTTAATGCCAATGCCAATAGAGCCAGAGGCAATTATCTTTGAAGCCAATAAATCGCCATTTTTTTGTAATTTAAATTGTAATTTTTGTTTTTTATTAGATCGATTAATTTGCGAAAAATCATCTATAGGATATATATATGCAATTTGAATATTTGGTTTTTTACTATCTCTAACATGAATTCCAAAAAGCATTGGATTAATAATTTTTTCGGTTTTACTATCTCTAATTTCAAAATGTAAGTGTGGAGCAGTAGAACCGCCAGTATTTCCACTATATGCAATGGTTTTTCCTTTTTTTACTTTTAATTGATTTACTTGTGGAAATAGTTGGATGGTAAAAGATTCTTTATTGTATTGATTTTTTTTAATATAGGCTTCAATTTCTGGAGAGAATTTTTTAAGATGTGCGTAAACTGTTGTAAAACCATTAGGATGCTTTACATAAAGAGCTTTGCCATAACCCCAATGCTGTATTTTAATTCGAGAAACATAGCCGTCTGCGGAAGCTAATACATTTAAACCTTCTTTTTTTTGAGTTTTAATATCAATACCAGCATGAAAATGATTGGTTCTCAATTCGCCAAATGTTGCAGCTAAAATAACAGGAATGTCTAAAGGGTTTTGAAAATAATTTGTTGGATATTTACTTTGAGTATAACCAAAAAGAGGTATAAGAAAAATAAATAAAAATAAAAATGAATGCTTTATCTTAGCCATATTTTAGAAAAAAATTATAAAGTTTACAAAAATACAAAAACTAAGCCAAATTAGTATTAATACAGCCAAATTATGCCGATGTATTTCTTTTTTTAATAATTAAACAGCTATTTTTTGGTTTTTAACTTATGTTCCTATAACTTTGTAGCATAGTTTATACTTTTTTGATAAATGGATAATGTTTTAGAAATGGTTGATTTATTGGAAGATAAGTTAACAAGATTGATTTTGAAGCAAGAGCAATTGCAAAACGAAAACAAGCTGTTAAAGCAGACGGAGCAGTTGTTGATGGGTAAAGTTTCAGAACAAGATACTTTTATAGAGGAATTGAGGGAAAAGCATCAATCCTTAAAAGTTGCGAATGCAATAGTAGGCAACAAAGAAGATAAACACTTAACGAAAATTAAAATTAATACTTTGATTCGTGAGATTGATAAGTGTATTGTTCAATTAAGCGAATAATTTAAATGAGTGAGAAGTTAAAAATAAGAGTAACCATTGGAGATAGAGTATACCCTTTAACAATAAATATTGAAGAAGAAGAAGGGGTAAGAAAAGCGGTAAAAAAAATAAATGAACTGTCGAGTAAATTTGAACAGAATTATGCTGTACAAGATAAACAGGATGTTTTGGCAATGTGTGCTTTACAATTCTCATCGCAAGTAGAGGTGAAAAAAATTTCGTATTCGTTAGGAAAGAAAAATGTAGAAGATAAATTAAAAGAGATAAATTCAATTTTAGATTCTCATTTAGAATAAGTTCTTTAAAATATATAACTTTTATATTTCGATTTTTCGGAATGTAAATATTGCCTACATTAGTTATTTGTTTAATAAACTCAACACTATTTATTTAGAAAGGATGAGTCTAGGTTGTTAAATCGTGCCGCTTTACGTGGATTTTTGATCAGCCAGTTAGTCCTAAACCTGTCTTTCAGGAGTTTATAATAACCATTACTGATGTAGGTTTTTTTATATACGTAAAAATAATTTTTTCGTAGAAAAAAATAATCTAGATTATGCAGTAGAAATTTTAAATGTATAAATAAGGTTAAAACCGAATTAACTAAATATAATTAACAATGAATGAAATATTACTACCATTAATTGGTACACTCATAGGAGTGGTAATTGGGTTTGTGATTGCCAAAATACTAGAAAGAAGTAAGGCTTCACAAATCATAAATAGAGCTAAAAAGAAATCTTCAAATATCCTAAAAGATGCACATAATAAAGCAAAATCAGATTTAAAATCTGCTAGAATTGAAGCAGAAGGAATTAAAAAAGATAAAATTTTACAAGCAAAGGAACGCTTTATTGAATTGAAATTAAATCATGAAAAACATATTCAAAAAAGAGAAGGAAAATTAGTCGAAGCAGAAAAAAGAATTAGAGATAAAGAATCTCGAGTTTCTCAAGAATTAGATAAGAATAAAAAATTAAACGTTTCGCTAGAAGAAAAGGAAAATAGTTTTAATTATAAATTAGATTTTTTAGAAAAGAAAGAATCAGAAACTGAGAAATTACATAAAAGACAAGTCGAGCAATTGGAAGTAATATCAACTTTATCTGCCGAAGATGCTAAAGAAGAATTAATAAAGTCGCTTAAAGACGAAGCTAAAGCAGAAGCAATGGCTTTTATACAAGAATCGCTAGAAGAAGCAAAATTAACAGCACAACAAGAAGCGAAGAAAGTAATATTATCTACGATACAACGAATAGGAGTAGAGCAAACAGTAGAGAATTGTGTTTCGGTTTTTAATTTAGAATCCGATGATGTTAAAGGAAGAATAATTGGTAGAGAAGGACGTAATATTAGAGCTATAGAAGCAGCAACAGGTGTAGAGATTATTGTTGATGATACACCAGAGGCAATCATTTTATCCTGTTTCGATCCAGTTCGAAGAGAAATAGCAAGATTATCGTTGCATAAATTAGTAACAGATGGTAGAATTCATCCTGCGCGTATTGAAGAAATAGTTGCAAAAACTAGAAAGTCAATCGAACAAGAAATGATTGATGTTGGTAAACGTACAGTTATTGATTTGGGAATTCATGGACTACATCCAGAACTAATTAAAGTAGTTGGTAGAATGAAATACCGTTCTTCTTACGGACAAAATTTATTACAACACTCAAGAGAAGTAGCAAATCTATGCGCATTAATGGCTGCGGAGTTAGGATTGAATGCTAAGGTTGCAAAAAGAGCAGGATTATTACACGATATTGGTAAAGTGCCAGAAATTGAAAGCGAATTGCCACATGCGCTACTAGGAATGGAATGGGCAAAAAAATATGGAGAAAAACCAGACGTTTGCAATGCAATTGGAGCGCATCATGATGAAATTGAAATGACTTCATTAATAGCGCCAATAATACAGGTATGTGATGCTATATCTGGAGCTAGACCAGGAGCTAGACGCCAAGTGCTAGATTCGTACATACAACGTTTAAAAGATTTAGAAGAGATTGCATTTGGATTTACAGGCGTACAAAAAGCTTATGCAATACAAGCTGGTAGAGAATTACGTGTCATTGTAGAAAGTGGTAAAGTTAACGATACAAAGGCAGCAGAATTGTCATTTAATATATCTCAAAAAATACAAAACGATATGACATATCCAGGTCAAGTTAGAGTTACAGTTATTAGAGAGACACGTTCTGTAAATATAGCTAGGTAATAACAATTCTTATCGAGATAAAAAAAGCACTTAAATTTTTAAATTTAAGTGCTTTTTTTATTGAGGTGTGTAAACTCAACTCTGTCTGAATAAAAAATAGAATTAGTATTATTTTGAAGTTAACTTTTCAATTACACAAAGCAAACGATTATTTTCATTTTGTAACTCTTCTTTATCTTTTTCTAATTGTTTGATGATTTTTTCTGCATAATCTTTATTGTCTTGATATAAATTTTCTACTATACCTACACTATATGTATTATCTGCATTATTATTGAAATTATTTACCGTTGTATTGTTATCTAACAAATCTATTAAATCAACAGCAAGTATTTTTGCAATTTTCTCTAAGCGGTTTGTATTTAATTTTGTTTCTCCATTTTCTAAATTAGCATAAGCTGGCTGTGAAATCCCTAACTGATTAGCCATATACTCTTGTGAGTATTGTAATTCATTTCTACGTTTTCTTATTTTAAAAGCTGTTTTATTCATTTTTATTATAATTTTATAAGCAAATATAATACTTTATAAGATAGATGATGTAATTATGCATTTAAAAAATTTGTTAATTGCAATATTATTAACCAATTAAACATTAAAATCATGAGGGAATTAAAATTATTAATTGTATTATTTATTATTGCTGTAATGTACTCTTGCACCAATGAAAATACTGATATTGAAAAAAGTGAAAATTTTAATATAGAAAAAAGCTATCAAAAAGTCATTAAAAGTGACGATCCAAAAAGTGAGTATGAAAATTATACAGATAATGAAAAAGCTAAATTATGGGAATACAAATACGAACTTTTTATACAAGAAAGCGAATTAAATGATATCCAATTAACAATAATAAACTCTTTAAAAGAAATCGCTATTAACACTATTATTGGAGAAAATGTAACAGAAGACACTTATACCCAAATACAATCTGACTTAATGAATAATTTTGATAACACACAATACTTTGATTTATTATACTTCTTAGACAATCCTAGTTTAAACGCCAATACTGATAGTGATTTATTATCTAGAAATTGTTTTTGGTGTACGATGTTTGAAACAACAGGACCTTGTTATTATGATTCACATGGAGATCCAGTACAGAATGCAACATTTTATAATTGCAGGTTTTGGAGATGTCATGAAACAGCAAGTACAGGTACAGTACCTTGTCAAGATAATAGTTCAGCATTACAAGGCAACAATTAAGTTCTAAAATTTTAAAAAAAAAAGCAACTTTTTAAAGTTGTTTTTTTTGCAATAAACATATAAATTGTTCGTTTAATAAAAAAAAATCCTATGAAAAAACAGGTATTAATAATTTTTTTTCTAATTTCTAATTTATTATCTTTTTCTCAGAAAAAAAATAAAATATATCTATTTGATAATAAAGGTAGACCTATAAATCAATTTGAAATCCTTTATTATAAAAATAATAAAATTAATGTATTTAAAAACAACAATTCTAAAAATATATTTTATATAAAAACTAGGTTTGACTCTATTATTATAAACTATAATTTATTTTATTCAAAAAAAGTAAACTTTAGAAAATTCAAATCAATAGATACACTTTATTTATCTGAAGAGGTTTCTTTAAAAAAAATTAATTTAAATAACAAAATAAATGTAATTGGCACAAATGGCAAAATATATAAGTATGGCACCTCTGTAAACTCTGAAGGGATAAACAGAATAAATATATCCAAACAAATTGGTTCTTCAATAAAGTATGTAAGTTTTTTTATATTTGATGAGTATAAAAATAAATTTGTTTCAAAAAAAAAGCTAAATAGTTCAAATAAAAAATTTGAATTATATCTTTTTCAGTCAAATAACAAAAACCCCAATAAAGAAGAAGATATTGTTAATCTTTTAAAAAGTCCAATAATTGTAAATATTGGAAAAATTAATACGAAGGATTGGATAAAAATTGATTTAAAGGCACTCGATATAAATATTAAAAACTTAAAATATTTATTTGTAGGTTATAAAAATTTGAATAATTATATAGGCATAGGACATAGTAAAAGGAAAAATAACATAAATATAGAATCCTTTTACAGAAACACAAGTGCCTATCATTGGCAACATTTGGATTGGTATCCAAAAGGTGGTATCTATATCCCTGCAATCAGAATTGGGTTAAGAAATTAAATAACAAAAATCACTCTTATTTAAACTTTCCATTTTTTGTATTTCATTTGTCAGATATATTAGTTTGAAATTTAAAATATCACTCCGAACTTATTGGGGCTAAAATATTCTTTTAATATATCTCAAAAAATACAAAACGATATGACATATCCAGGTCAAGTTAGAGTTACAGTTATTAGAGAGACACGTTCTGTAAATATAGCTAGGTAATAACAATTCTTATCGAGATAAAAAAAGCACTTAAATTTTTAAATTTAAGTGCTTTTTTTATACCAATTCAATTTCAAAATGCCTAAATAGATTTGAAATATTTTGATGTTGAGTTGGTATTAGTTCGTTTAAAAAGTTTAGAAGACTTCTTTTGCAGAAGATACATTAATTAATATACCATCCTTATTGCCATCGTCCTTTTCAATAGAACCATTAATTTTCCAAAATCTCATTGTTCCCTTAAAACCTTGCATGTTTGCAAAATCTCTTAAATCGTTTAAATCTCTAAATGCGTTTACTAAATCGCCAGAGATAGGACACTCATCACTAAATCTATATGCTATTGCCATAATACTATATTTTACACCAAAGCTACACTGTATATAAATGGTAAAACAATTTGGTGTTAATTTATACTTACTTCTGTTTTATGTCTGTTTTCAGTTTGTTCCGACATACATGTAAAAATACATATCGGATACAATATATAACTTTTTTTTAAAATATTGCAAATTAGGTTGTTAAAAAAGCAGTTTATGTATTATACATAAACTGCTTTTTTATACCATATTTTAAAAATTAGATGCTATTTGCATACGCTAATAAATCTACAATTTTAGTTGCATACCCAAATTCATTATCATACCAAGAAATAATCTTGAAAAAGTTTGGGTTCAGTTCTACTCCAGCACCTGCATCAAATATAGAGGTTCTAGTTTCCGAAACAAAATCTTGCGATACTACTTCGTCTTCCGTATAACCTAAGATGCCTTTAAATTCATTTTCAGAAGCGTTTTTCATTACTTTTTTTATTTCTTCGTAAGAAGTACTCTTTTCTAGTCTAACCGTAAAATCAACCACAGAAACATCTGCTGTCGGTATTCTAAAAGCTATTGCATCCATTTTTCCTTTTAATTCTGGAATAACTTTAGTTACCGCTTTTGCCGCACCTGTTGTTGTTGGAATGATGTTGTTTAAAGCAGAGCGTCCTCTACGCCATTTTCCTGAAGGACCATCAACTGTTTTTTGACCAGATGTTGCTGCGTGAACTGTAGTCATTAAACTTTCTACAATTCCAAAATTATCGTTTAATATTTTTGCGATTGGTGCCAAGCAATTTGTTGTACAAGAAGCATTTGAAACGATAGTGTCGCTAGTTTTAAGTTCTTTGTGATTTACACCCATAACAAACATTGGTGCATCTTTGGATGGTGCCGAAATAAATACTCTTTTTGCTCCTCCTTGAAGATGTAAACCTGCCTTTTCTTTGGTTAAGAAGAAGCCAGTAGATTCAATAATATTATCTGCATTTACTTCGTTCCATTTTAAATTTTCAGGGTTTCGTTCTGCTGTAATACGAATCGTATTTCCATTAACAACTAAGTTTCCGTCTTTTATTTCTATTGTGCCGTTAAAACGGCCATGAACAGAATCGTATTTTAATAAGTACGCTAAATATTCTACATCGAGTAAATCGTTTATTGCAACTACTTGCATATTTTTTCTCGTAATGGCAGATCTAAATGCTAATCGTCCTATTCTTCCAAATCCATTTATTCCTATTTTTATCATTTCTTGTTTAATTTGTGTCCTTAATACAGGACATTGTTGTTATTCTTATTTTATACAGATAATATATCCGACATTCTTAATAATTCTTTGTTTATAGTATGTTTTCCTTTTACTGCTTTTTCTAGTGGAGTAGTTTCAATTTTATTATTTATTAATCCAACCATAATGTTTTTTTTACCATCTAGTAATAATTCTACGGATTTAACACCTAATCTACTTGCTAAAACTCTATCAAAACAACTTGGAGAACCTCCTCTTTGCATATGTCCTAAAACGGATACTCTTACTTCGTATTGCGGTAAATTTTCTTCGATATAATCGGCCAATTCAAAAACATTTTTTCCTGTTCTATCTCCTTCAGAAACAATTACAATACTCGATGATTTTCCACTTCGTCTGCTTTTTTTGAGTGATTCTAACAAACGATCTAATCCTAAGTCTTCTTCTGGAATTAAAATTTCTTCAGAACCAGCTCCAATTCCTGTATTAAGCGCAATAAATCCTGCATCTCTACCCATAACTTCTACAAAAAATAGGCGATTATGGGAACTTGCAGTATCTCTAATTTTATCAACAGCGTCAATAACGGTATTTAAAGCTGTATCATATCCTATAGTAAAATTTGTACCAAAAATATCATTATCTATTGTTCCTGGAATTCCAATAATTGGGAAATTAAACTCTTCATTAAAAATCATGCCTCCTGTAAATGTACCATCGCCACCAACCAATACTAATGCATCAATGTTATTTTCCTTTAAGTGATTGTAAGCTTTTTTTCTGCCATTTTTAGTTCTAAATTCGTCCGATCTTGCAGATTTTAATATGGTGCCTCCTTTTTGAATAATATGATGCACAAATCGTGCACTCATTGTTTTAAAGTCACCTTCAATCATACCTTGATAACCTCTATATATACCAACACATTCTACATTATAATACGAACACGTTCTTACAACTGCACGTATTGCTGCGTTCATTCCTGGAGCATCTCCTCCAGATGTTAAGACTGCAATTTTTTTTATCCTCGTTTTCATGAATATATAGTTTTTTTTGTTTTAAAGTATGGCATTTGCTAACGTAAATGCACAACTTCTCCATACGTGGAGATATTTCCAAAAAAATTAGCGAATTACAAATTTACAATTTTGTTTAATATTATTCCTTTTTTATTAAAAAAAAATACGAAAACGTTTTCTTTCAACCATAGCTATGCTATGCTTGAAATTTCAAGATTGTAAAACATAAAAATAGTTCAAATCTATTTAGCGCATTTTGAAATTGAATTGGTATTAGATAGTAAATTTTGGGATTAATTTTTAAAATTAATTAACTTATTTTGTTGTTTTGATTGCAAAATACTATCTTTTATTTTTTGTTGTTTTTCTTTTTTTAGTTTTAATTTTTCTTTTAATTTTTTTAGACCAATTTTTTCTAAAAATTCGCTTGTAGTATCCCAATTAAATTCATAAGACAATCCTAAGCCTTGTGTGTAGCCTTCGGAGTCTAATATGTCAAATTGCACCTCGTTACGTCTATTGTAAGCTTTTGCTCTAAAGGTTTCGGCTTTATTTAATGGTAATTCAACTTCAATTTCTCCAAAAACACTAGATTGTGTATTAGAACCAATTGGCACACCTACAACACCATTTACAATTATTTTTTTATAAATATTTGTTTTAAATGTAATATCTACTTGATCGTCTGTTCGTAAACGTTCTAATTCATTATTAGAATCTCCAAGTTCTAAATTAATTCCTACTTGAATTAAATCATTATCATTTTGTAAAAAATTAGAGAATGCGCTTGAAATTCTTTCCGATAATGTTCCTCTCAGAAACGAACTTCCTCCGTTGGCTAAATTGAATTCATCTACATTTGCAAATGTTCCCATGCTTAATAAAGAGAAAAATTGCGTCATTTTTTTATTTTCATCATTTATTTTATAGGCTAATTCCGATTGAACTATAGAACTTGCCTTTGGTAAATTAATATCAAACTTCATTTGTGGTTCGTATAAATTACCTGTGATATTAGTTATTAAATCGACATCAATATCTCTTGTTCCTTGTACATTTTCTAATAATATTGAAGGATTTGCTTTTACTTTATTTACAGCTATAATATCGAGATATGCATCAAATGGACTTCCACTCCAATAAATTTTCCCTCCTTGTTTTACTTTAAAATTTTTGTTAACAATATTTTTTAATTCGTATACACCATTATCCACGACATACAGTCCATTCATTTCAAATTTTCCATTGGTATTTATTTCTATATCTAAATATGCGTCTCCTCTTCCTCTAAGTACACTTCCTGTTGCTTTATCGATTACAATTTGTGTTAATGCATCTGGTGTTACCGTTAAATCTAGTATTAATGTTAGTCCTTTTTTACTAAAAATAATATCGTCTGGTCTTCCGTTACCTTCATTTTTCGTAGCATTAGTAATAAAATGGATGAGTTTGTTTTCTTCAACGGTACTAATGTCACTTAAAGGAACGATAAACTCTGTTCCTGGGTTTGTTGTTGCAATTACATCAATAACAAGAGCATTTGTTGCTCCTACTATAGTTCCTTCTCCTCGCATTAATCCTGTTCCATAATACGGTGTATCTTCGTTTTCTTTTGTATTTAAAACTAATAAATTATCCGTTTCAATTTTGAGATCTAAGAACCATTTTTTAAAGTTTGTATGTGTTATACTTCCTGTTAAAATACCTTCTGTTTGTGTTGCTGTATCTACTAAAGTCGTTTTATTTACATTAAAAGTTTGATGTTGTAAACTTACTTTTTGTAGTCCTTTTATTTCATAGTCGGTATTTAAGTATGGAAACGCTAAACCTGCATTATTTATATACAATTCGCCTTTCATATCTGGATTATTTAACAATCCTGTTAATTTTGATTTACCACTTACGTAACCTCTAATGTCTGTAATTGCTTCTCCTCCTAATGGACTTAATGCTTTTAAATCAAAATTTGCTAGGTTTAACGTTGCATCGAGTATCGGTTTTTTAGGATTCAAATCAACAATACCTGTAAGATTTAATTTTTCATGATTTTTGTGTATTAATGTTGTTGTGAAATTATATTTTTTTAATGTTTTATCACCTTTTGCATTTACGATTAAATCTCCTTGTGGAATTTGATTAATAACAAAATCATCAACACTAAGATTTATTTGAGGTATGGCATTACCTTCTTTTTGTTGGTAATCAATTTTACCATTTACGATACCTTTCAAGATTATTTTGTTAATTTCTGGAGTTATTTTATCGAGATTAATATTTTTAAAATTAAGATGTAAATCTTTATTAATTTTATCTTTTATAAAACCATCAAAAACCAATTCTTGATTTCCAGAAATGAATTGAAATTTCTTAAAATTAAAATTACTAAAGTCAGCATCAAAAACTACCTTACTGTCTTTTGTATTACTTGGATTAACCAACCATTTTTGATTTTTAAAATCAATATCCGATTTTTTAAAGCCAATAACGGATTTGTTTTGTGAATTTATGGTGTGGTATAAACTTAAATTATATTTTTCTTTTAAATCTTTTCCTCCAATAAAATCCGTTCTCAAAAATAGTGTATCGTTTATAGTTACATTAACCAAGTTTACATCTGCAACATTGTAGTGTTTGGTATTTATTTTTTTGACACTTAAAATGGTATTATAAAGTGGATTTTTATTATCTATTTGCAATCGAATTTTTTCGACTAAATTATCGTAAGCTTTTACCTGTGGCGATTTAAAAGTTAGTTCAAATTTTTCTTTATCTGCATTTATTTTACCACGAATAGAAGTGTTTTTACTTACTTTTATTTCTGGAAAAAACACACCAATTATTTTATCGTGAATTTTAAAATTAAAATCTAAAAATTGACCTAAACTTACACTGTCTGGTTGGTAATGTGCATAAATACTTCCTAAAGAATTTTTTGCTAAAGTTGCTAATTCGGCAAACTTAAATTTACCTTTTATTTTACCATTAATGATGTCTTTTGAATTTACCGTTAATGTTCTAACACTATCTTTAAATGAAGAGTTAATATCAAAATTCTTAAATTGATATAAATCGTTTTGATTTGTATATGATGCGTTTTTAAAATTGATATTTCCAATAATATTATCGATAGAATTTCCTTTTAAATCAATATCAATTTTTCCTTTTAAAATAGAAATGCTATCTCTTTTAAAAAGATTTAATCTATTAAAATTTGCATAGGAAACATCTGCTGTAAAATTAAACGAATTAACTGCTTTAGACAAATCTGCCAAACCCTTAAAACTCATTTTAATGTTTTTATCGTTGGTAACCATATCGCCATTAAAATGTTGATTTTTAAAAACACCATTAATATCGATATTATTATAGGTATATCCTTTGTACTGGTGTTTTGTTATATGTCCAATTAAAGAAGTATTTAGTTTTTCTTTTGTAAATCCTCTTCCATCCACATCTGCAACTAAAGATAAATAACCAACATTTTTATCCTTTATAATTTTTCCTAAATCAAAATCAATTAATTCAATTTTCCCTTTGTATTTGGCATTATCAATATTGTCAATATTTGTTAATTTTAAATCAGAAATACTTTGTCCTAAATCGGAATTTATTTCTAATTGAGCATCAATATTTTCGGTTGTAATAAAAGTATTTCCTTTAATGGTAAATCTGCCGAGCATTTCAAAGGAAGAAGGAAGGGTTTTTCCCAATAAATTTGGAAGTAAATTTTTTAGTTGTTTGTACTCGGATGTTAAGTTGGTTAAATTAGCATTTAAAGAAAACCCTTTTTCTCTATCTATTGCATTAATAAAGTGTAAATTTCCTTGTATGATAGAGTTTTGTCTTGATTTTAAACGTAATCGGTTTAATTTAAAATTGTTTAATGTGCCATTAAATTTTGTAGTAAAATATATTTTATCCGTTTGCCCTAATTCATTGTAAAAAAGATGTATGTCTTTGAGAGATATTTCGGCTTTTGTAATAGTTGCTTTTATTTTTACCTTATTATTAAAATTGCTTAAATCGCCTTTTATGTAGTCAAAAACCATATCGGTTTCAATTTTTGAACTTGAAGTAGTTATTACTGTTTTGTTAAAAAGCATTTGTGTATTGGTAAAGGTAAAATCAGTTTGAAGTTCGGATACATTAATGCCATAATTATCTATAAAACTAGTTTTACGTACTTTTGCGTGAATATTAGAACCGTTAACTATAAAATTTTCAATTTTGCCTTTTATATTTTTATAGAAAACAATTGGTTTATTTTGTTTGTTTTCGTCGTATAAGTAAAAATTTGTATTCGATAAATTAATGCGATTTGTAGTAAGTAAAAAATCTTTCTTTATTGTTTTTCTTTTCTTTTTTGATTTAAATTTATCCGCAAAAATTATGGCATTTTGGCTTTTTTCTCCTTTATATCTTTTTAAGATAAAATCCAATCCATCCAAATTAATATCAGCCAATTCAAGTTCATTGTCAAGGATTTTTTTTGAATTTAATACCGATGTTTTTAAACTTTTAACCGTTATAAACGGAAAATCATGATGATCTTTTATTACGATTTCTTTTAGCTGAATATGTGTAAAGTTAGATAAATCAATTTTTTTAACTACAATACTAGTATGGTATTTTTTGCTGAGGTACTTTGTTGCTCGTTGTGCTAGATTACTTTGTACAGATGGTATCTTTAATAACAAGTATATTAATAAGATTAATAGTAATAATACTATAATAAATCGTTTTAATATTTTACCTAATCTTTTAATAATATTTAGTCTTAAAATAACAAACGTTAAAATTACAAATTTCGTGCCTTAAAACGTTTATTTTTATAAGATTTAGTTTAAATAATTATTTGGCTAGTTTTGGTTTTGTAACAGCTTGAGGAACAAGTGCAGAAACATCGCCATGGTGCCTTAAAATATCTCTAACAATACTAGAGCTAATATATGAAGTATTGGCGCTAGTTAGTAAAAAAACGGTTTCGATTTTTGCTAATTTTCTATTGGTGTGTGCAATAGCTTTTTCAAATTCAAAATCAGCTGGATTTCTCAAACCTCTTAAAATAAAATCAATATTATTATTATTACAAAAGTCAATAGTTAAACCTTTATATGAGGTAACGGTAATTTTTGAGTTATTTTTAAACGTATTTTTAATAAATGAAATTCTTTGCTCTAAAGGATACATGTATTTTTTTGCAGAATTAGTTCCGATGGCAATTACAATTTCATCAAAAAGAGGTAATGCTCTTTTAATAATATCAACATGACCTAAAGTTAAAGGGTCAAACGATCCGGGAAAAGTTGCTTTTTTCATCATAAAAAATTTGATTGCAATATATAAATTTCTTTTGATGAAAAATGAGAGTTTTAGAAGAATAAAAAAATAGTACCTTTGTGAAAATTTAAAAAGGGGGAAAAATGAAAAAAATAGCATTGTCTATATTAATTTTTTATGGAGTTAATATACATTCACAGGTCGGAATAGGTACTACAAATCCAGATGAAAAATTACATATTGAAGGCGGAAGTATCAAGATAGTTGATGGTACACAAGAAAAAGCAAAAGTATTAACCACAGATGCAACAGGAAAAGCTATTTGGGAGTATGCTAATGGCGATGGCGGACGAGGAACATCTACTTTTATCGTTGGTCATTTTACACAAGTAAATAATACAACAGACATATTTCATTTAAAAATGCCTTTTAAAACCAATACACATTATGGAATGTATCATATTAAAGTAACAGGATATGCTTATGGTTCTGGACCAACCGACCGTGTAATTGATATTACGTATGTTGGATATAGTTATCCACCAGTAAGTGGATCTATAATTAGTCCACAAACTTTTATTGCAGGAAGTACTAATATTACAGCAGGACAGTATATTGGAACAGATGGCTTTATTTATTTGTGGTTTAAAACACCAAGAGTATATTACAATTCGTTTGGAGTTACTTCTACGTATGTTGGTAATGGTAGGATATTACATAAAGGAGATGTAACAGTAATACAGAGTTCTGCAATTACATTATAATTAGCGTTTATAAAAATTACTGCGAGTTATACAGGTTATTAGAAGCAAAAGTATCTAAAAATGGAAAATTACAGAAGATAGTACTAAAAAATTACGATTAAATTTTTTGTTAAAGTTTTAAAATGAATGACTTAGTAAATAGATTGACTATTGCCTATTTAGAAATAAAAAAAACATAAAAAAATCTTTTACAATACAAAAAAGGAGTTTATATTTGCAACCGCTTTAAAAAGCAAACGACTACTGGAGAAATGGCAGAGTGGTCGAATGCACCAGTCTTGAAAACTGGCGAGGGTCACACCTCCGGGGGTTCGAATCCCTCTTTCTCCGCAAAAACCCTTATAATCATTTGATTGTAAGGGTTTTATATTTATAGGTGTCAATTTAGGTGTAAGTAAGAGCCTTTTTAAACCTGAATTTTATAATAAAAATAAGTTTTCAATTTCATCTGCTGAAATATTTTCTGCCTTATTGATTTTTTTCATTAATCTTAAATAGCGTTTTGTTGGTTTGCCTTTGTAGTATTTAGTAAAATGTTTGCTATAAAGTTCTTGATAGTAATCATCAATTTTAAAATAGTCATTAAATGTATTATCTAATACACGCCATTTTTTTGAGTGTATCTGTTTTTCATAAACTCCCCTTATTGCTGTACGATGTATAAAATGACAATCAATTAAATGTAATTTTCTACAACGTTTATAGGTAAACGGACAAATAAAATACCATACTTTGCCCTTTCCTAAATTACTTGGTATCGTTACTAAAGGTATTGTGTAATTAAAAGACTTTTTATTATTACATTTATAATCAATTATCAAGACTTTTAAACTGTTATTAATTTTTGATTGTACTGTAATGCTACTTGTTTCTACTCCTTTACTATCAGTCCAACGTATAGAACCAACCTTATTAATGTTTGGCTTTATGTAACCTAATTTTTTTAAATCTGAAATAGTGATACATTTTATATCATTATAGATAAAAGGGAATGTGTGAGGTTTTGGCATTGTTGCAAAGTTTTATAACCTAAATCTTTAGGGAATGTTTATAGTTTGTTTTTCATCAATCTTATGCGATTTGATAGAGTTGCAAGGCGTTTTTTATTGTGAAGCTCTTTTTTAATTTTCAAATTAATTAATTTTTGATAGTCTTTTGTTGGCTTTCCTTTATAATATAACTTTCTGAATTTAGTACTTAATCGGTATTCTAAATCTTTTATTTTGCTATCATAGTTAAAATACATTGTATTATGATAATCGTTTTTTGAAACACTTTGTGAATTATAGTATAGCCTTACTCCGTATCTATCTAAATACCAATCTCTATGAATGTATTTGTGGTGTCTGTACGCCATAAACAAAACCCTTGCACGTCTGCCACTTTCAGGGCAAACAAAATATAGTATTTCGCCTTTACCTAAATTACTCGATATTTTTACAAAGTTTATTTTGTAATCATAATTAGTTTCTTTACCAGTTCTATAATCTGTTATTGAGTAGGCTACTCTAAAATAAACCTCATCTTTAGTATATTTACTTTCAAAGGCTATACTACTGCCATTTGTCCATTCAATATTTCCAGTAAGATGAAACCCTTTTTTTATTTGCCCTTGTTGTAATAAAACTCTTAAATCAAGTCTGTTGCTTTCTCCAGTTTTATACTTGCCATTACTTGACCTACTCATAATTATTCTATTTTAAACCTTAATCTTTAAGAGAAGATTGCATTTTTATAATCAATATTTAGATTAATTAAATAATCTGCTAAATCGTAACCTTGTTTTTTTTCGTATTCGGTTGCTTTCCGTTCCAATAATTCTGAAATACGATAATTTGCTAATTTTGAAAGTTGAGGTATTTTGTTTTTCCAAAGTTGATAGCCTCTTAAATCAGGGAATAAAACTACATTTCTACCTTTTAATACTTTGGTTTTTTCTTTTGTTAGATTGTTTATACTTCCACACGCTAACCAAACAAATTCAGGCAAATAAACACTTGAAATAATTGCTGTTTTTTCGCTTTCTACTATTGCTATTGGTAAATCTTTGTATTTATTAATTAGGTGTAAACCAAAGTAGCATTGCTCTAAATTAAAATCATTAATTTTTTCAGTCTTATGCACCCAGTTAATATGATTATAAGGCTTTTTAATACGCTTACCAGTATCTTTATTGTAAAGCATAATCTTACCAGTTTTAACCTTGCTATTAGTATCTATTTGCCAAAATATAGTAGAACCTTTCCAAACGTTTGATGTGCCTATTTTGTACTCTTTTATCAGTTCTTTTGTTATCTCTTTGCCAAACAATTTAGTTTCTAAAAAGTGTATAAAATTATTATCGTTATTCTCTAAACTCTTATCTACTAAACTTGGATTGATAAAAGAGGGTTGTTTTGGTGGTGGCTGTTTTACTATCTGTACTGGCTTAAACTTATACTCAATTTTAAAATTAGTGTCTTGAAAATATTGTTTAGGTGTGTAGTGGTAATTACATTTTATTTGTCTGCTACACTTACCTACGTTACTATGCAAATACTCATTGTTGCTTTCTGTATCTATGTATCTTGTAAAAGTTCTCTTTTCACAATTAGGGCAAATGTGAATAGTTTTCATTGTTTTGTAGGGCTCTAATGTAAATCTATAACTCATATTGTGTTTTTTTAAATGTTTGTTTTTAACTTCATTTACTTCACAAACTTCACACGCTTAAAAACCAATATAGTTACACTAATGATTATCAGTGTTTTATGTTTTTAATGTGAAGTAAGTGAAGATTGTGAACCTAAAACATATTACTTTTTTTTTCGATATAATAAACTGTACCTATTCTTTTATGGTCTTTTTCAAAACCATTATTTAATAATCTTTTAGATAGATTTTTACTTGAAACCGCTCTAAATCCGTTATCTCTACAATATTGAGAATATTCAGAATAGAGTTCTTTTAAGGTTTCATACTCTATTGTTGAGGTTGTGTAATTTTCATCTTCTAAAAACATTAAAACACTATCACTTTCTTTTTTGAATTGTGAAACCTCATCTTTAATAATATTACTTTCTGTAAATCTTTTATTTATTAGTAGTCTTTGTAGTCCGTCTAAAACCCAATTAAAAACCCCTGAAAGTTCATTATTAATAATCTTTTTTGCTAAGTCTTTATCTTGGTCTTTTTCTGCTAATTCAATCTTAAAAGGTAGAATTATAAAACGTCTAAAGAAAGCGTTTGTATTCTCTACTTCTCTTGGCAATTCATTTGTATTAAAAATGAATTTCGCATAGTCTGTAATTATTTGAGGGTTTCCATAAGGCAAACGAGCCTCTACTGGTTCGCCTGAAATAAGCAGTTTAAAAATACTGGTTTCAAGTTTTCCGTTTATTTCACTTGCATAGTTTAGTAGTTTGTTTGAAAGCATTGCTCTATGATAACCTTTATCATCTGTTAAGGATTGTAAAGAGTAATTTGAAATATTTTGTTTACCTACTAAGGCACTCATAACATCAAATAAAACACTTTTACCATTTGCCCCAGTTCCGTATAGTAATAGTACTTTTTCAAGTTTTAATACTTTAGGTTTTATAAAGATATAGCCTAAGTATTCAGCAAGTACTTGTTGTAATTCTTTATCAGGTAAAGACGTGTCTAAATACTTTTGAAATATCGGTGCTGTTGCCTCTTTGTCATAATTAAAAGGTAATTGATAAGTAATAAAATCACGTTGCTCAAATGGTCTTAAAAATTGCTCTTTCGGTGTTATTTCAAAAGTTCCATTTTTTAAATTTATTAGCGTTGTATTGTGGTTGTTCTTTATCTCTTCAAGTCCTGCCTCTGAAATAAATTGTTTGTATAAATCATCTTTAAAGGTGTAGTGTTTAGCATCAAATTTTTGCACTCCCATTTTAAGAGCAGACTTACCTAAAAAGTCTTTGAAATTATCAGTACTTATATTTTCCCAAAATTCAGAATTAAATAAATAAATCATTTCATTTTTTCGGCACAAGTTAAAATTGTCATCACTTGCAATTTTTAAGAGTATTTCTATAACTGAAACGATATAATGCTTTTTTACAAGTTTCGTTTTCTCATCTGTTATTTCAGCATATTCTCTAAAATCTACTTTTACAATTCTATCTAACAACTCATTGAGTATATTTTTAGATAAGTTTTCAGCGTTTTGCTCTTTACTGGTTTGTATTTGCTCTTCAATATTAGTAACCTCTTCTAATATTTCATCAATACCTATTTTAGTTTTGAAAGTCATATTAAAATAGTGTTAATTGATTGGTTTCTAATAATCCTGCAAACTCATTAGGGTTTGTGCTTATCTCGTGTGCAAAGTCTTTAGTATAAGGACAAACAACCTTATTAATAGATTGTACTAAGTGTCCGTTTTTTTCAAGTTTACGCTTGTATCTACAACCTGCCTCTACTGGTATATCCATAGCCTTACAAAAGGCTTTTTTTGTTGTTGTAACGTGTTTTAAACCAATATAAAAAAGATGCTCTTCTTTGTATTGTTGCTTTAATTCTAAAAGCGTTAAACCAGTTCCTTTTTCTACTTGTGATATTATGTAATTCAATACTAATACCTTATCTTTGCCTTGTCCGTTATCAAAAGACTTTTTAAGGCTGTGTTTACTTTGTGTATTCATAGCCTTATCTTTTGTATTTTAATGATTTTACTTCATTTAAGGCATTGAATAACTCCGAGTGTAGAATGTAATATTTACGCCCTAATCTTTCGGCTTTGATGTTACCATTTTTAATATGGTTTCGGATTGTTAAGGGAATTACTCCTAAAAGTTCAGCACTTTCTTTAATAGAATAACGCTTGTTTGATAAGTCTTCTTTAGGTGTGTGTTTGATGTCAAGTAATATGTCTTCTATATTACTTAATCTTTTTTCTAATGATGTAAAAGGGTTCTCCATTTTTACGATATTTTAAATTATTGATACCGCAAAGATTTGAAGATATAGAGTGTTTAACCGCTTACGAGTGGTTGGTGTATGGTAGTTTTAATTATAAAAATCATTAAATTTGCTTTCAAACGTAGATATAAATTGTTTTATACTTTTAGTTGCTTTCTCATTTTTTTTACCACTCAATAACCGCTCTGCATCAATTAAAGTGTTTAAATGTTTTTTGTCTGCTGTTTTGTCTTCGGTTAAAGTTGTTAATTGTGAAGTTCTAACAATAGTTTTTTGAAGTATTTTATTGCTTTTAAATTTTGTATGCTCATCTAATATTTCTTTATAGTTATCTTCATTTATAGTTATTCCTAAACAAAAGTAGGCTATTGCAACCGCTTTAAGTGAATATGTATTTTTATCTTTTTGTTGAGGTTTGTTTTTTAATAGTGGTGTTATCTCTTTTAAAAAATTCTTTTCTCCTTTAAACCAATAATTTAAAGCCTTAATGTATTTTGTATTATCATTGATATTTTTAGTTTCAAATTTTTTAAGATTTGTTTTTCTTTGATTGATAAGTAATTCTATTTTTTTGTTATTTATATCTGTTAAAAGTCCTTTTTCGTATAAAGTAGCACCGTTAATGGTCTTTAAAATATCTTTGGTTATTTCAATAAGTATTTTAGTTAGAGTTTCTTTAGTGTGTTTCTCGTTTTCAGTTTCTTTGGTGTATTTATTGTATCGAGTTCTGCCAGTATGCAAAGGTAAAGTAGTTTTATATTTTTCTTTTAAATGTTGAAAATAAGAAATATTGAAAGGGAATATTTTATACCATTCATTATAAATTGATAGTAAGGTTTCTAAATTAGTTTCTTTGTTTTTTGTTTTAAAAACGGCATTGAAACTTTTTAAAAGTTTATTTACTCTTTTCTTTAAATCAATTTTACTTATAGTGTCAGGTTTCCCGTCTTTTAGTGGTTCAATTCTACTTATTAAGTGTCTGTAATAATTGCCTAAATAAAAAGGTTCTCCAAAACCAGTAGGAACACTTCCAAAACTTTTAACTACATAATGTATGTAGTCTTGTATGTCGGTTTCCCAGTTATCATTTTCAATATTGTTTAAAATATGACTATAAGTGAACATTATCTTATTTGCTATACTATTTGGAATATTTCCAAAGTCATTTTTGTTAAATTCCTTTAAGTCGTTTAGTTTTTTATGATATTCACAACAGTTTGGGAATTTTTCAAATTTTTCTTTTATTTCTTTTGCTATTGATTTTTGGTTTGCTGGGCAATGACCTTTGCAATTTTCCAAACTATGTTCGCCTTTTGATTGTTCAATTTCATAAGGAATTGCATAACTATTACCAGTTAATACAAAGACTTTAGTTTCGCAAAAATCAACTTCTTTTATTTTATTTGCATAAAAAACACTTTTTTTCTCTTTCATCAATCTACTTTTTTAAGTTGTGTTGTTTCCATTTTAAAAACACTTTTCATAAAATCTACTTTCTCATCATTATTAGGCTTGTAGTACTGGTTAAAAACCTCTAAACTCTTATGTCCAGTATAACTCATTATTACTTTGTCAGGTATCTTTTTAGTTTTCATTATAGTTATAAAACTACGCCTTGCGGTGTGGCTTGAAACCCTTGAATAAAAAGGCGATATTGTTTCAATTATCTCTTTACCTAATTTTGTGGTTTTTTTTATGTTTTGAGTGTAGCCTACCTTTTCAATTACTTCTTTTATGTACTCATTAAACTTTTGATTTGTGATTTTAGGTAAGTTGTACTCATACTTCTTTAGTAAATAACTGGAATAGTCATTTAAAGGAATTGATAAGGCTTTTTTATTATCTTTTTTATCTCTTACCTTAATATGATTGTCTATAATATCACTTTCTTTAATTTTAGAGTAGTTGCTGTATCTCATACCAGTAAAACAACCAAAGACAAATAAATCTCTTACTCTTTCCAGTCTTTCGTTATTACTAAAATCAAATTCAAATATTTCAATTACTTGTTTTAAGGTTAAGGCAACCTCATCAGTAATTTCTTTTTTTACGTTTTTAAAGTCTTTAAAATCTACTTTGTAGGTGTATCGGTTTGCTACTGCCCAATACATAAAGGTTTTAAACAGTCCTATATTTCGGCTTAATGTATTTGTAGAGTGCTTTTTTTCTGTAATACAATAATTGATTAAATTATTATAAAAATCTTTATTGATAGTATTAAAATTTAATTTCTTGCCAGTTGAGGTTTCAAAGTCTTCTAATAGTTTTTTATTGTACTCATACCTTTTTATTGTAGTAGTTGAGTTTGCTTTGTCTGTTCTATCATCATTTTTTTCTTTTAAAAATTTATCATACACTATAAAAAAACTACTTGCGTCTGCTTTGGTCTTTTTAAATTCTTTGTCAAACTCCTTTTTAATATTTTCAATAGTAATTTCTTGCCCAGTATTTTGATAAAGGTCTGTTATTTTTGAAAAAAAGTTTGTATACCTATCTAATTGAGTTTTAACAGTTCTTTGTTTATCTGCTTTTGCAGTTCTGCCAGTTAAATTATTTGGTTGCCTATTTTCAAAATCCCACTCCTTAGGGTGTATTGTTTCTCCAGTAGAGTAAACAAATTTTTTACCCTCATTCTTAAAATATGCTTTTAAGTAGATTAGAGTTTCTCCGTCTTTGCTTTTTTGTTTTAGGTTTAAAGTACTTCTCATTTTACTGGGTGTCAGTTTAGGTGTCAGTAAAGGTACTATTTAATATCATTTTAAGGTAATATTAAGATATAAAGTTTTTAACAAATGTAGTAGTAATAGTAGTTGTAGTATAGGTTAAGGAATATTTATTATAAAATAGTTCAATAACCTCTTTCTCCGCAATAGAAACTCGTAAACGTATGATAAACAATGCTTTGCGAGTTTTTTATTTTCCTTTTGTACAACCATTGCACAACTCGAACCAAAAACGGACATTTTAAGCTTATTCAAAAAATAGTATATCTTTGCTGTATCTCAATTCAATTTTGAAATGCGCTAAATAGATTTGAACTATTTTTATGTTTTACAATCTTGAAATATAGCTATGGTTTAAATTTAAAGTGCAGTAAAACCGTGAAAAGATAAATAATTTATAGCGTATT